>NZ_JARCCY010000016.1:0-107332 GCF_039907775.1 Arthrobacter sp. CC3 | reverse complement strand
CATACCCACGAAACGAAATTAACAGGTCAGGCCAGCGATTAAAAGACCCCTTCACCGAAACCTAACAAAGTACTACTAGAGCCTTGGGGCTAAAGACCGAGCCGGGGAAGCGGCAGACCGAATATGTCTTTGAGGGCATATTTAGCGGCGTGGAAGCCCGGCATGCCGGTAACGCCGGGGCCAGGCGGGGTGGAGGAGGAACACAAGTACACACCCGGCAGGGGAGTTCGCCACGGGACGGGACTGACCACGGGCCGCTGTACCAGTCCGCGGAGATCCATCAGCCCCGCCGCGAAGTCGCCGCCCACGTAGTTCTGGTTGTAGTCCGCCAGTCCGGCCGCCGTCGTCACCTGCACCTGCACCACAAGGTCCCGGAAACCAGGGGCAAAACGTTCCAGCTGCGCCGTCACCGCCTCCGCCATATCCACGGTTGACCCGGCAGGGACATGGCAGTACGTCCACAGGATGTGCCGTCCTTGCGGGGCGCGGGAATCGTCAAACCGCGAAGGCTGGGAGACCAGGACGTAGGGACGATCCGGGTGCTTTCCGGCGGCCACCTGGTTTTCGGCTTCGGCCATCTCGGCGCGCGTGCCGCCCACATGGACCGTGCCGGCATCGGCCAATTCTGCCGCCTGCCACGGAACCGGTCCGGCGAGGATGAAATCGACCTTGCAGGCGGCGTTGCCGAACCGATAGGAGGCCAGGGAACGGCGGTACCCGGCGGGCAGGCTGTCCCCGGCCAGCCTGAGCAGTGCCGGGGGAGCGATATCCAGCAGTGTCGCCCTGACGGCCGGCAGTTCAGCCAGGGAATCGATCCGCCGGCCGGTTTCCACCGTCCCGCCATGCGCTTCAATGTCCCGGACCATGGCACTGGCGATGGAAGCGGACCCGCCCACCGGAATGGGCCAGCCTTGCGCATGCGCCAGCGTCCCCAGCATGAGCCCCGCACCGGCGGGCGCCAGCGACGGCAGGGCGCCCACGGAGTGCGCGGCAACACCCGTCAGGAGGGCCGGTGCCAGATCGTCCCTGAATCTGGCGTTCCACGCCGCTGAGCCCTGCTCAAGGGTCCGCAGCCCGAACAAAACGGCGGCAACGGGGTCGTGCGGAATCCGCAGGAGCTGGTTCAGGGTGAAGTCGGCAACGCCGGCGGCCCGGGCGACGAGGGGTGCCATCAGGCGGCGGTACGCGGGGCCGTCCCGTCCTAGCCCCGCAGCAGTGCGGTCCAGGGAGCGGTACGCCAGCGCGGCCCTGCCCCCGTCCAGGGGCGACGCGAAGGAAAGCTCCGGCGTGATGAGGTCGATGCGCCGCGCCAGCTCGAAGTCTTGAAAGAACGGGGAGGCAAGCGCCATGGGCTGGACTGCCGAGCAGATGTCGTGCAGGTGGCCGGGCTGCATCAGTTCGGAGGTCCGAAGGCCGCCGCCTGGAGTGGCAGCCTCCTCAAACACCTGCACCTTGAGGCCGGCGCGGGCCATGGTCACCGCTGCCGCCAGGCCGTTGGGACCGGAGCCGACGACGGCGACGTCAGGCATCGCTGGCCGCCCGCCGCCAGGGGAGCACCGATGCGGCCGGGTTCGCCGGATCCAATCGCAACCAGTCGGGTGCGCCGTCGAACGGCCCTCCTTGGGGATCGTCCAATGAGTGGCGCCGGATGATGTCGTAGCCGGGGTCCCAGATATCCCAGGCGACCCGGACCATCAGGTACGCGGTGGCAATCATGTGCAGGCCCACCGCCAGCACGTAGTAGGGCATGTCGATGTTGTGCTGCGTCGGGCCGCCGCTTGTCACCTGCGCCAGGTACATCCAGACCGCCGCCCAGTGCAGGCCTTCGATGCCCTGCCAGATCAGGAAATCGCGCCAGCGCGGACGGGCCAGGGCCAGGAGGGGGATCAGCCAGATGACGAACTGGGGTGAGTACACCTTGTTGGTCAGGATGAACGCCGCAACGATCAGAAAAGCCAGCTGGGCGAGCCTGGGTCGTCGGGGTGAGGTCAGCGCCAGCAAGGCAATGAGCACGCAGCTGATGAGGAACAGGTTGAGGGCGAGGGTGTTGATCGCTTCGGGCCCGAGGGGCGTCCATTGCAGCCGCCCGGCCACCAGGTTGTAGGCGAACCAGGGGGAGCTGTAGCCGGCCGGGCGGTCCTCGGTGAACTGGTAGAAGTACTTCCAGCCGGAGGGGTTCATTGCGGCGATGGGAAGGTTGATGGCGAGCCACGCGGCGGCGGCCGCGGCGGCGGTGACCAGCAGGGGCCGGATCTTTCCGGTCCGCAGCGCCAGCAGCAGGATCGCTCCGAAGACCAGGACCGGATACAGCTTGGTGGCCGTGCCCAGGCCGATCAGCACGCCGGCCAGCACCAGCCGGTCACGGGCGAAGAAGTACATCCCGACGGCCAGCAGGCACACGGCCCACATGTCCCAGTTGATCACCCCGGCAAGGATGATGCCGGGGGCCACTGCCACCATGGCGGCGTCCCACGGCCGGCGCCGGCTCATGCGCGCGGTTGCCAGGACCGTGACGATCCAGACGGCGGCGATGAGAGTGGCATTGACGTCGAAGTAGCCGAGAATGCGCGCATCGGTGGCGCCCTGCCCCGGGACCAGCATGGCAGTCAGGCCGGCAATGATTCCCATCAGGACGGGATATTCGAAGAAGCTGCCTTCACTGAAGAAGGGAAAGGTGCCGTCGCCCAGTCCGCGGTTGCGGAAGAGTTCCGGGAAATCCGAATAACAGGTGGAGTAGAACTGGCCTGGCGACTCCCAGCCGTTCGCGCGGCAGTAGTTCTTGACCATGATGCTTGCCAGGGCGGCCAGAACCGTAAGGATGATCAGGACGCGTTCAACGGTGAATATACCCGGCGAGACGACTCCGGGTTCAGCCCGGCGCCCCATGGGCCCGCCGATCAGCTCGGTGAAGTTCCTGAGCAGGAGGTCACTTCGGCTCGGGATAACCAGGCGGGACCGTTTCCGGTGCGCCGGCGGCATTGTCTCCTGCATTCCTCGAGCTTACCGTCGCAGTTGCGCACCAGCCGTCCCGGCTTGGCTGTGTACCGGCAACAAAAAGCCCGCGCGTCGCCGCGTGGGCTTTTTGTGCATGAATCTTGCTCGCCGCCATTGGTTCTCCTGGATTTTTCCGTTACCGGCTGCAGCTCGGTACTGAAGGGAACGACGATCGTTTGCTCAGCGAAGGACGCCGCCCATCTGGTGCAGGACGACGTACACGTCTTCACGGTTCTGGTCGAGGAGCTGGCCGTTGAACAGCGTCTTCTCCTTCAACGCCGGCTGCCAGCCAAAGCGCAGAACGCTCCGGAGCCATTTCATCATGGGTACCTCCTTCCGGGGTGTTGTCAGGCGTCGTCGGCCACGGTCGACTTGTTGCATGGTGCTGGCGGTGCTGCTCACGTGTGGTCCTTTGATGAGTGGTTGTGCCCGGAATTGGGCATGACAAATAAAGCCAATTAATTAACGGAATTAATGGCACTAAATTAGGCATGGAAATGCCCGGTGAATTAGCTCCGGCATAAAGACCGAAGCAGATGATGGATTTCGCTACGCGAAGAGTGGCCCCAGAGGCAGCTACGCCGCAGACCCCAACAAGAAGCGGGGTTCTGAACTATGGGGTGTTGCGTAACCGCATGGGGCCCGCCTACGGATGACTGCCGGGAGCTTCCTGAATCGGGAAGCCGTTACCAGGATTCGGCCGGGAGGCCGGAATCGCTAGGTTAGGAGGCGGTCACTCCGTGAAAAGGGCGCGTGGCAGCAACTGAGGCCGGGGTGGCGGTGATGGTCATCTTCCATCCGCTAGTCAAAGTAATCATTTTTCCCAACCTCCTTTTCCGTTCTGCCGCTGTTCGGTTGACTAACCGGACAGCACGCGCCGATGACCCTGGCAAAACGCACTGGAGTCAGGAATAAAATTACACCAGCAATGGAGCATTTGACTAGTGAATTTAAGCAATTCCCGGAAATATTTGATAAATCGTCTTTATAGTCCCCAGCGGACCACGGCCGGGGTCCTCTTGTCCCATCCCAGCGTGCAGACTTTCGCCGTCCCCAGGATGAAATGCCGGCCCTCGTGCGGGTCCAGTCCCAACCAGCGTGCGGTCAGGATCCTGGAGAAGTGTCCGTGGGCCACAATCAGTACGTTGTCCAGTCCGGATTCGAGCACGCGGGCCACGATCTTGTCCGCCCGGGCAGCCACTTCCTCAAGGGCCTCGCCGTTGGGCACGCCGTGGGTCCAGATCAGGTATTCCGGGTTGTCCTTGCGGATCAGGTCGGAACTGATGCCTTCGTAGTCGCCGTAATTCCATTCCACTGCAAGGGGTTCCTGTTCAGCGTCGGGGAATCCCGCAAGTTCCGCCGTCCGGCGTGCCCGCCGCAGGGGGGAGGTCAGCACCAGGTCGAAGTCAACGCCGTCGAGAATCTTCCGCGCCTCCACGGACTGCTGCTCGCCCTCCACCGTCAGCGGCAGATCGGTGAGTCCGGTGTACTGGCCGCTCTTGGACCATTCAGTCTCACCGTGGCGCAGGATCCAAAGCTGGGGGCGTGCGGTGCTGTTAGCTGAAATCACTTATGACTCCTCAGTAGTGGAAAGTTCGACGCCGGCGGCCGGCTGCTGTTCTGCGGCCTCGGGCTGGCCTGCCCACCACTCCCGCAGCCTGGCCTCTGCCACTGCGGGATCGAGCGGGCCGTGCTCCATGCGCTCGTCAAGCAGGAATTTGTAGGCCTTGCCCACCACCGGCCCGGGCTTCAGCCCGAGCAGGGCCATGATCTGGCCGCCGTCAAGGTCAGGCCGCACAGCTTCCAGCGATTCCTGCTCGCGCAGCGCCGCAATGCGCGCCTCGAGGTCGTCATAGGCGAAGGAAAGCCTGTCGGCCTTGCGCTGGTTGCGTGTGGTCACATCAGACCGCGTCAGCCGGTGCAGGCGCTCCAGGAGGGGTCCGGCGTCCGTCACGTAGCGGCGGACCGCGGAGTCGCTCCACCCGGCCTCGCCGTAGCCGTAGAAGCGCATGTGCAGCTCGACCAGCCTCGCCACGGCCTTGATGGTGTCGTTGTCGAAGCGGAGGGCCTTCATCCGCTTCTTGGTCAGTTTGGAACCCACCATGTCGTGGTGGCGGAAGCTCACGGCACCGCCCGGTTCGAAACGGCGCGTCGCCGGCTTGCCGACGTCGTGCATGAGGGCAGCAAACCGCAGCA
Organism: Arthrobacter sp. CC3; assembly: GCF_039907775.1. Lineage (NCBI taxonomy): Bacteria > Bacillati > Actinomycetota > Actinomycetes > Micrococcales > Micrococcaceae > Arthrobacter > Arthrobacter sp. CC3. Next base: position 102,142 of record NZ_JARCCY010000016.1, on the reverse strand, counting down.
CAAAATCGGGGCCGGGGACGGCGCCGTCGGAATCCGTTTCCAGGGATGCGGCCTGCTCCAGCACTTGCAAGGAATGCTGGTAAACGTCCTTGTGGCGGTGGTGTTCGTCGGCTTCGAGCCGCAGCGCGGAAACTTCCGGCAGGACGAATTCGGCCAGGCCGGTGTCCACCAGGAGGTCGATGCCCACGCGGGGGTGGGATCCGCAGATGAGCTTCACCAGTTCCTCGCGGATACGTTCCGCGGAAATGATGGTGATCCGTTCCGCCATCTGGGTCATGGCCTCCTTCACGTCCGCACGGACGGCCACACCTAGCTGCGAGGCGAAGCGAGCCGCCCGCATCATGCGCAGCGGGTCATCGGAAAAGGATGCCTCCGGCGAACTTGGCGTGGCCAGCAAGGAGGCATGGAGGTCGCGGACGCCGCCGAACGGATCAACCAGCTCCATCGAGGGCAGCCGCAGCGCCATCGCGTTAATGGTGAAGTCCCGGCGCAGGAGGTCATCCGTGAGGGATGAACCGAACGCGACGACCGGCTTGCGCGACTCCGGGTCGTAGGCCTCGGCACGGTAGGTGGTGATTTCGATCTGGAAGCCGGACTTCCGCATTCCGATGGTGCCGAATGCCCGTCCGATCTCCCAGAAGTTGTCCGCCCATTTCTTGATCAGCGCCAGGGTCTGGTCCGGCGTGGCGTCCGTGGTGAAGTCCAGGTCAGGGGAGAGCCTGCCCAGGAAGAGGTCACGAACGGGACCGCCCACCAGCGACAATTCGTGGCCGGCGTCGACGAAGCGCTGTCCGAGCTCCAGGACCACCGGGTCCACCTGGAAATCGACGGTGTGCGGGTCGGACTTTTGATGTGCGTGCGCCATAGTTACTTAAGCTTGTCAGAAAACCACGCCAACAAGCACCAATCGGGGCCGCCTAACCGCGCCGTTACACCGTTGCTTCGGGAATCTACGTCACACGCAGTCCACTTTCTTGTCATGTTCCGGTCATCAGGAACGGGCAAGAGTCGTTAGAGTGGACTTCATGGCCCATCCCGTACCGAGTGCTCCTGGCAGGAGGACAAACCCACCGTTGCCGTCGGCAATCGGTGCCCATGTCGCGCCCGCCCAGCACCCGGGACCGGCCTCGCTGCCCACCGTTGAGGAAATCTCCGCCGGCGGCGTTGTTGTTGATACGTCCGACGGCGAACTGAGGGTTGCGATCATCGCCCGCCTTAACCGGGGGGGTCGCCTCGAGTGGTGCCTGCCGAAGGGCCATCCGGAGGGCAAGGAAAAGAACGAGGAAGCGGCCGTCCGCGAGATCGCCGAGGAAACCGGCATCAGCGGAAACATCCTGGCCCCGCTGGGCAGTATCGACTACTGGTTTACCGTCAGCGGGCACCGCGTCCACAAGACCGTCCACCACTACCTGCTCCGGGCCACGGGCGGCGAGCTGACTATCGAAAACGATCCCGACCAGGAAGCCGTGGATGTCGCCTGGGTGCCCATCCAGGAGCTCGCCCGCAAGCTGTCTTTTCCGAATGAGCGCCGCATCGCGGACCTCGCCAGGGAAGTCCTGCCGGAACACCTCTGAGGTTCTGTGACTGATTCCAAGACTGTCCAGCCAAGCGAAGCCCGCTCCAGTGCCGTCATGGCGGCCGGAACCCTCGTCTCCCGGTTCCTGGGCTTCGGCAAGACCTGGATGCTGGGTGCAGCCCTTGGCCTCGGCTCCACGGTCAATGACACCTTCATCAATGCCAACAACCTGCCCAACCTGATCTTCCTCCTCGTGGCCGGTGGTGTGTTCAACGCCGTCCTGGTTCCCCAGATCATCAAGGCCAGCAAGGCCCCGGACAGGGGAGCGGACTACATCAGCCGCCTGCTCACCCTGGCTGTCCTGGTGCTTCTCAGCCTGACGCTGCTGGTGACCCTCCTGGCTCCATGGGTCATAGAGCTGACCACGCAGGGGTATTCGGCCGAACAAAAATCACTCGCGGTGTCCTTCGCGTTCTGGTGCCTGCCGCAGATCTTCTTTTACGGCCTCTATGCCCTGCTCACGCAGGTGCTGAATGCCAACGGGGCGTTCGGACCGGCCATGTGGGCGCCCATCCTGAACAACATCGTGGCCATCGCCGGCCTGGGCATGTTCATCTGGATCCTCGGGGCCAACGTCACCAATCCGCACACCCTGGACAACTGGGGATCCACCCAGACGTTCCTGGTGGCCGGGTTCTCCACCATAGGCGTGGTGGCCCAGACCGCCATCCTGCTGGTTCCTGTATTCCGCCTCCGGCTGGGACTCCGTCCAAAGTTTGGCTGGCGCGGCGTGGGCCTGGGGCAGGCCGCAAAACTGAGCGTCTGGACGCTCCTTACTGCCGCCGTCGGCCAGCTCGCCTTCCTGTACGTGATGCGCATCGCCACCATTCCGGGTACCGAACGCCTGCGCCTTGAGCGTGCCGGGGATCCGGCGGCCGGTTTCCTGCCGGGAAACGCCGTGCTGGAAGTGGCCAGCCAGCTGTACCTGCTGCCGCACTCGATCATCGCACTCTCACTGGCCACCGTTCTGTTCAACAGGATGACGCGGGCCTCCCAGGACGGCGACAGGGGGGCCCTGCGGGACGCCCTGTCCCACGGCTTGCGGACCATGGCGGTGGCCACGGTTTTCGGTGCACTGGCTCTCTTCGCGCTGGCCGGCCCGCTGGGCATGTTCTTCTCCGGCGGCAAGGTGCAGGACGGCGTGATGCTCGCGCAGACCCTGACCATCCTGGCCCTCAGCACGCCGTTCATGAGCGCCAACTTCATGATGTCCAGGGTCTTCTACGCCAACGAGGACGCCCGCACTCCCTTCTACATCCAGCTGGTCCTGGCGATCGTCAACGTGGTGGCGGCCTTCGCCATCCAGTTCCTGCCGTACGACCAGATCATTTTTGCCATCGCCATCCTGTACACGGGCGGCAACATCTTGTCCGTGATTGTGAGTGCGCACTTCCTCCGCCGCCTGCTGGGGCACCTTGACGGCCCCCGCATCGCCAATTCGTACATCCGGATGGGCTACGCGGCTTTGGGGTCCGCCGTGGCCGGCGCCGGTGCGCTGTGGCTGATGGGCAGCTACAGTGCCGACGGTTTTGCCTGGAGCGGCCGGATCCAGGCCTTGGTGACCATCGTCGTCGTCGGGCCCGTGATGCTGGTGGCGTACCTGTTCCTGCTGAAACTTTTCCATGTCACCGAGCTTCGCGACCTGCTGCAGCCGCTTCTGGGCAGGCTGGGGCGGGGATCCGCCCCATCCGCACCGACGGGCGCTGCGGCGGATACGTCGCGCGACACCGCAGGACACCGGGAACGCACGACGCCGGAGCGCGCCACCGTTTCGGTTGACACCGGCCTGATCCCCCGCATTTCCGGAGAGTTCGATGCGGCATCGTTCCGTGCGGGACCGCAGGTTGAGGAACCGGCACCGCACCATGACGAGCACCAAACCGCTTCCGCAGGCGAGTACCTCCCTTCCGAGGATGTACCCACCACCGCGCGGGGGAGCTTCATGCGCGAGGAAATACCGCTGCCCGGACGCCGCACCTTCCAGGGACCGGCCGGGCGCAACCCGCACTTCAGTGCACGGTCGGAAGGCCGGCGGAAGAAAAAGAGGTGAACTGGCGCGGTTTCACCGTGCCTGTCTCACACGGCCGTAACGCACCATCGGCTAGGATCAGAAGCTAACTAGGGTAGTAGTAACAGACCAGAAATTAACCGGCTAACCGGCGTATCCGCTTTGGCATGATTGAGGCGGGGATTCCCCGGGCAGTCTAGGAGGAACCCGTGTCCCACCCGATCGATGTTGGATCAGTGCTCGGCGGCCGCTACAAGGTCACCGCCACCGTATTGACCTCACACGACCATGATCTGGTGCTGGATGGTGTTGACCAGGTCCTCAACCGGCCGGTGAGCATCCTGGTTGCGGGTCCGGACAACGCGGAGCAGGTGGCCCAGAGCGCCCGCGAGGTGGCCACCGGGGAACGGCCCGGAAACGTGCAGATCCTCGACCTTGGCGTCAGCGAGTCCACCACCTACCTGATCACCAACCACACTTCAGCCGCCGATCTCCTGGACCTCGTGGTTGCCTCCAACCCGCCGTACGTGGAGCCTTTCTTCACGGACACGCTGGGCAGCGAAATCTTCGGTACCGCCCGGTCCCACGAGCCGGAAACCTATGACGGCCTGTACGACGAGGAAGAAGTCGACGCAGGCTACATCAACTACGGCAACAACCAGCCGGCCGGCCAGGACCGCAAACCTTCGTCCCCGCCGGTGGTCCCTCCCGTGGTGCCGCCCCGCACCGCGCCCGTTCGTCCGTCGTCGGCTCCCTCCGTCGGTTCCCCCGGATCCGACTCGGGCCAGGCACGCGGTCAGGGAGCCGGCGCAGCAGCCGCCGGCGCCGCTGCTGGCGCTGCGGGGCTCGCCTCCGGTGGCGCAGCCGCAAGCAAAGCGTCCCGGGAACCCACCACTGCACCTCAGGCGACCACTCCGCAGCAGGCCGTACCTGCCGCACGGAACACGGAATCGCTCAATGCCCCGGCACCTGCAGCCGAATCACCCAAAGTCTCCCTGTGGGCGAACAACGACTATGACTACCCGGAAGAAGAGGCACCCTCCACCGGGCCGGCCAGGACTGCCCGTGAACGGATGGCAGCCACCTTCCCCGCGTTCGCCGGCGGCGGCCGGGGCGACGAAACAGACGATTATTACGACGACGACGAGCCCCCGGAGCGCGAGCCGAGGTCAATGCGGTGGCTCGTGGGCGGGCTGCTTGCTGCCGTGCTGGTGGTAGGCCTCATCTTTGCCGTCTCCAACCTGGGGAGTCTGTTCAAGACCGAACCGCAGAGCAACCCCGCCCCCGGAACGTCAAGCAGCGCGTCCCAGCCACAGTCCAGCGGCGAGCCGACAGCAAGCCAGTCCACCGCGCCGGCGGCAGGTCCGCCCGCCGTCGAGGGCGTCTCCCGTCTTGGCGACTTCGACTTTGCCGCCACCTACGATGGCGACCTTTCGAAGACGTTCGACGGCAATGCGGCAAGCTACTGGTCGGACATGGAGTTTGCCACTGACAACTGGGGCGGACTTGCTCCCGATGTTTCCCTGGTGGTGAAACTGAAGAGCCCCTCCAAGGTTTCGTCCATCACCCTCAGCCAGCTTGGCGGTTCCGGCGGCAATATCAGCGTGCTGACAAATGACCGTCCGTCCCTGGAAGGTGCCAAGCAGGTCGGGACCAACAGCTTTACCTCTCCGGATCTGACCATGCCGCTCCCGGAACCGGTCACAGCGCAGTACGTGATCGTGTCCATCAAGAACCTGCCCAAGCTGGCTGCACCGAAAACCCGCTTCGGCTACGGTCTCCGCCTCGGCGAGATCAAGGTTCAGTAGCGGCCCGACACCCAGCCGGCACGGGACAGCCCCGGGCAGCAACACGTTCCGGGCCCGGTAACACGGCTTCTTCCGGAACGACTAGGCGGTACCCTGAGTGGTGGCGCCTTGTTGGCCTACCTCCATGCCCGGAATATTCAGGATCAACAATGGGTTGTGCCATGTGGCCGGCCAGCAAAAGCAGGCGCATCGACTAAGGAAGAGGTTCACCGTTCAGTGAGCACCGCAGAAAACACCGCGTCCCAAGTACGTGATGTCATCATCGTCGGCTCCGGCCCTGCAGGCTACACGGCTGCAGTCTATACGGCACGTGCCAACCTTAAGCCGCTGCTCCTTGCCGGTTCCGTCACGGCCGGCGGGGAATTGATGAACACCACCGACGTGGAAAACTACCCCGGTTTCCCTGAAGGCATCATGGGTCCTGACCTCATGGAGAACTTCGAGAAGCAGGCAGCCCGGTTCGGCACGGAGATCCAGTTCGAGGACGTCACCGCTTTGGACCTCGACGGCGATATCAAAACCGTCACCATCGCGACGGGGGAGACCTTCCAGGCCCGCGCCATCATCCTGTCCACCGGATCGGCTTACCGTGAGCTCGGCCTTCCGAACGAAAAGCGACTTTCAGGGCACGGCGTTAGCTGGTGTGCAACCTGTGATGGTTTCTTTTTCAAGGACCAGGACATCGCCGTCATCGGCGGCGGCGACTCGGCCATGGAGGAAGCACTGTTCCTCACCAAGTTCGCCAAGTCAGTCACCGTGGTACACCGCCGGGACACGCTCAAGGCTTCAAAGATCATGGGCGACCGCGCACAGGCCCACGAGAAGATTAACTTCGTGTGGAACACCGCTGTCGAAGATGTCCTCGGCGGCGACAAGGTCACCGGCCTGAAGCTGAAGAACCTCGTGGACGGCAGCGAATCCGAACTTGCTGTCACCGGCGTCTTCGTGGCCATCGGAAACGATCCCCGCACCGAACTCATCAAGGACACGCTGGAGATCACCCCGGCCGGCACCATTGCGGTTGAGGGACGCAGTTCCAAGACGAGCGTCAAGGGTGTGTTCGCTGCCGGCGACGTCGTGGACCCCACCTACCGCCAGGCCATCACCGCCTCCGGCTCGGGCTGTGTCGCAGCCATCGACGTCGAGCACTACCTCGCAGACTTCCACGCCTAACAGCGCACTATTGATCCGAAGGGAAACAACAAAACAATGAGCAACGCGAAAGACGTAACCGACGCAAGCTTCAGCACGGATGTACTCTCGGCCGACAAGCCGGTCATAGTGGACTTCTGGGCAGAATGGTGCGGTCCCTGCCGCAAGCTTGGCCCCATCCTGGACGAAATCTCCGTTGAGTACAGCGAGAAGGTCAATGTCGTCAAGGTGAACGTGGATGACAACCCGGCAATCGCAGCCGAGTATGGCATCACCTCCATTCCCGCCGTCTACCTGTTCCAGGGTGGCGAGGTGAAGAACACCGTTATCGGCGCCAAGCCGAAGCAGTTCTTTGAGAAGGAATTTGCTGACGTCCTCTCGTAGTACGTTGCCCGTCTAAGCGGCATCATGCGTAACCCGCAGTCCGGGATACCAGCAGCGGTGGCCATCACCTGAACAGGTGATGGCCACCGCTTTTTGTTTCCCTGGTTTGAGGATTCTCGCTGGGGGCTGGCGTGGGTGGGCGGCTTCGCGGTTGCGGGGGCGGGGTCGGGCTGCTTCGCGGGCGGCGGGCGGGGTCGGGCTGCTTCGCGGGCGGCGGGTAGGCTTCGCGGGCGCGGGGGCGTCGCAGGCAGGGGCGGCGTCGAGCTGCCCGACCGGTAGATCGTGGTCGGGGGGTGGCTGCGAACTGCCAAGCCGGCAGGCTAACGAGGGCGTCGGCGCGAAGGTCGGCGTCAGCTGCCGGACCGGCAGATCGTGCGCGGTTATGGCCGTCGTCGCAGGTGACGGCGGCTGCGAGCTGCGCGACGGCACGCACGCGGGCAGCGGAGCCTCTCCGCGAGCCGCGACGGGGTGGTTCCCGACCTACTGCCGTCCAGCAAAAACCTGCGACGCGCGATGGAAACTGCCATAGTAACTTTGGCCGGTTGTTTCGGATAGATGAATTTTTCAGAGCTGGATCTCGATGCGAATTCCCTTGCTTGGCGTTTGGGAGGGTCTCCCCTGGGGGATTGCTGCCTGCTCAGATGTAGCAGTGTTCCCGGTCAACTGGTGGAGGGGATCTTGGGTAGCTGATCGGGTCAGGCTCTGATCTGATCTTGCAGCCGACACCCACCGGCTGATGGACCCGTTTCCAAATCTGAGATTGTTTCACGTGAAACGCTGCGCCTCCTGTTCAGGATGCCACATCACTTGGGGAAGTCCAGATGGTGCTGGAGATGTAGTCCCGCCCTGACAGCGGGTGTTTGGAGCTGCCAGGACCTCGGGGAGCGCGACTGCAGATCGCAGTTAACTGAGGCGGGCTCCCGCGTACCGCGGAAAATTGTTTCACGTGAAACGCTCCGCAATGCTTTACGAAAACTTGGCGAGACCCACCCGCTGATTGCGGCGACATCGCGCGATCCCGCGAACGAGATCGTCGGGTCAACCTTCTTTCAACCCGGTGACAGCACTGCCAAACTCAGACTCTTTTCTTCCTGCGGGAACAAACTCATCCTGAGGTCGTGGGCCACCAGCGTACCGGTCAACGATTCCGGTCCGGTTCACATTGAGTGCCGACCGCTTTCGTTCCTGGCTGCCTATGCGCGGTATCCCCGCGCTATCTTCGCCGCGATGCCCAACACCATGACATTAAGCGCGGCTCGGCGCGTACCAAAAGAATCGCCTCCGCCGACCCAAGGAACGCCGGAGACAGACTCGCTCTACGCCCTCACGCAGGTGCGGGATTTCAATGCGCCATCGACCAGGTCGGAGAATACAACCGGCAGCGGCCGATCGGCCTCCCAAAGGCTCCTCAAACTCGGCAAGTCAGTGCATAGGAAGCTTCATTCTGGCTATTAGCGAGACCGCAAGGGCGGGAACAACTTTCCCTCCGACATCCTCCAACTGGTCGAATTTCACACGAATCGGATGCCTCACTCCTGCTCCAGAGCGGGCAACAAAGGGCTCGATTTGCAGGGGGAGTCATCGACATCTGAAAGTAGACGCAACATGATCGCCCGCGGGTCGCGCTTGTTCACAGTCTAGAACTGGCCCGTCACGCGAATTCAGCTAGCAACCCTTGGCGAGCCGTGTCTCGAGTCACGCGTCCCAGGCCCGGAGTATTCGAAACGAAGCCTCGTATGCCGGCACCAAATTGACCCCGACTGGACTCTCTCCGGGGGAGTACCTGAGCAATCTCTCCGGGGGCGTACCTGAACTAATGATTCCCAGACGGGTGAGGTAATCACCACTAGCCCCATTACGATGCGCCCGTCGGGATCATTGCTGTTTCACGTGAAACATCCAAGGGTGAGAGACTTCGACCTCGAACTTCCACCATTGTGATCCCCGCCCTCCTGCAAGCCGTGGACCATTCGCACGAGTCCAATTGAGTAAGCGCTGAATGTTGGCAGTCGTCTTTGCCGGATTTCAACGGTCCGATCACGTACGCCTGGACCATTCAGCGTACTCATGTCATGACTACCCACTGCCACAATTGGCGTCATTTGGAAGGACACCCAGCGTCTGAGACGACAAGGGCGAGCACTGCCGAACACACAGAGCGTTTGGAGTGCAGCAATTCCGTTAGGGAGGACGCCCCCTGCTCGCTTGTCCCGCATTGATGCACAGCTGTCGAGCTTCGCCAATCGTCCCGGCTTGCTCTGCCTACGGGGGTCCGGACAGGAACCAGGCGTACCCGCACCCTGGGGCTTCGGCGTAGTAGCGCGCCAGGAAGTGTGGTGAGGACCGCACCAGGAAGTGAACTTAAGACAACTAACGGAAACCCCTGCTGCTCCGCCCCGCCTTCCTGATTGCTCCTGTTTCACGTGAAACATGACCTCTCCTTGTGGTCCTTAGTAACCAATCCAGTTTTCAATTCCCGTGTCCATCGATTCGAGCATGGACTCCCGCGCTGTTGGCAACTTCGCTACACCGACGCTAGAGAACTGATGACTATCTGAGGTGGGTCGCTCCGCCGTCGGCCCCCGTCCGCCCAAATCCGTTATCCCCACCTATGTGAGCCCCAGCTGCCAGCGCGAAGCACAGTGTCCGAAGAGAGCCGGGCGATGGGCCTGTCAACTCAATACCCTGAAGTAGGTATCTGTCGCCCGGTGAATCATATTTCGTGACTCCGAAGGTGGACGCCACGGCGCCTCTCGGAATACCCACCTGCGCACTGGAGAAGCGGTGTGCCGTCGGAGGTAGACCCGAAGGACGTCGTGCCGCCCGGACCCCACCACGCCCTTGACGCAGCGGGCCTCCGCCAGAAGAGTGAGTCTTCCCTCAACTAACCTCCAGCGACCCAATCCCGCAAGACCAACAGCGACCATAACTACCCACCCCCATGACGGATAACCCCCCAACCGTCGACCGCTGCGGGTAATAGCGCACCACGCTGACTTGAAGGCCTGGGCGGAGCAGGGGACAGCCAGCACCGTAGCCCCGGAGGGCGCCATGGTCAGGACCTCGAAACTAGCTCATCCACCATAGGGGCAAGGCACATCCCCGAAGAAACTCCCGGCCCGGCCTCTCCTGACTGTCGGCGACCCTGCGGGCTCCACTGCCATCCATCCCGGCCAGGCGCCCCCTAAGTGGACCCAGGACAGCAAGCCGACCGAGGATGAAGTGCCCCGGGAGCAAAGGAACCGATTCCCGCAGCACGGCAGGAGAACACTGACCTGCCACTTGTGGGGCTTCCTCCTGATTGCCAAGTATTCTTCTGCGACGCCATCCAGCCTGTCGCACCGGCACCTCGAACCGCACCATCAGAGGCTTGGACCATCAGAAGCCTGGACTACCGAAGAGCCGGCTGACTGTCCTTGTGGCTTCCATTGCCATCACCATCTCCGGAGCGGGGTTCGAGGCCACATCTCGGACTTGATATAGCTACGTGTTGATACCGCCGGCGCTGTCTTGGCCCTTTAGGACTGCCTGCGCTTCCCTCGCTTGCACGGGTGGTCATGACGGTACGGCCGCCTCTCTTGCTGATTCGACCTACCTGGCACCTCTCGATCGTCCCGAAAGTGCCTACGACGAACGGTGAATTACGGAGTGGTGGCTGCCTCTGACCTTCCTAACGCGCGCGATGAAGACAAGTAGTGGCGAGGTTTCTCCCTCCGACTGTGGAGGCGAAGTAGTCGCAGAGCAACTGCTCGTCGAGTTTTTCCCCAAGTCCAATCCAATTGTCCACATATGATATCCACAGGTTTATCCACAGCGCTTTCCACAAGGGGGCAACTGTGATTTTCGCCATGATTTCTGCTAGACGGGATCCAGTGCCCCACGTGACAGGAGTCACTCAAAAAGTCCCAAGTGGCGTGAGGTTCAGGGTGGTAGAAATTGCCACCAAAAAACGAAAAAAGTGCCAAGAATCAGCGAATTTGAGGCTTTTAGTAGCGAAATCGCCGCCCAATCCGCCACTTGTCATGTTTCACGTGAAACACGGGTATCCGTGGGCAGCGCTACGCCATGCGAGCTTTGAATGAACGACCCTGAAGCATCCCCACGATCGGAGGGGACCGATCCATTGTCCACAAAGTTATCCACAATGATATCCACCGGGTTATGCACCGGTCACCCCGCCATCGACGACCCTGTCAACGCGGCAGACAAGGCACCGATCGATTCATGCGGGCACCTAACAGCGGCCCCGTACGACGGCTCTCCACGTTGAACGCAGCCGTCGCTGGAGCTTTGAACTCGGCTTGTTACTGCGTGCAGATGAACAGGGGAGGGCCAGAAAGGTGCGACCGTGGAAGGAACTGATCTTCCGGTCGGCGCAAAGTCATTCACCCCGTGCGACATAGCCAGGCGAACCGAGGAGGTCATCCTGGCACGGATGCTGCATCCAGCCATCGGCCCCATCTTTACGCGTGCCTCGAGCGTTCACTCAGGTGGAGCCGATCTCACTGTGCAGCTGCAGCACCATCCCACAATCGCGGTCCGTCATGGCGGCCATGCCTGTTCTCAGCACTTCCGCGGGGAGGAGCCGGGCGTCGAATCAGTCTCCATCGTCGACCGCGCGGCAACCATGGTGCACGTAGTGGCACCGACGTCCTCATCTCTCGTTGCGCCTGCCGTCGGAATACAACTGGCCTGATCTGACCTGACTAATCAGATTTTCGGACACTCCGGAACCTATCTGCGAACGTCCAGTTTCCAATGCACCATCCCAGTCTCCATGGACCGTAGCTCTTCCGCCGCAGGTTGACGAAGTCACAATGCCTCAGCGAGAGTTTCCGAGCTTCCCCCGGGCAGGCCTCTGGCAACTCTTGTTGACCGGTTCCCCACAGGACACCACCCGGCAGTAGTGCCCGGTATTCGGGGTGGGTTCACGGACGCAGCGCAGAAGCACCTTCCGGCAGTCGGGAATGACAAATGGCGATGGTGACCTGGATTCACCGCCCACATCCACGTTTCACGTGAAACATCAGCGGCTTTCCCAGCAGGCGCAATGCGAATTGCTTAGCTCTAAACGCTGGCGCTTCGGGGGAGTGCCCGATGACCTCATCCCACTCCGAGCTATGCCAGGATCGGCTACCCCTTGGGCCATTCCCAGGCTGCTTCCTTGCTTGGTAGAGGGGCTGGTCCGGATCGACCAACCCTCCATCGAAGAAGTTCTGGTTCTGAAGTCAGCCACGAAATTGAGCGAAATAGCCGACAGCCCGCCTGTCCTCACCACGGACCGGAATTCCCTCAGTCTGGTTTACTCTTGCGCGCCAACAGTGAAGACTAAGCTACTCCCAGTTCCTGCACGCTCTCCACAGTCCAAGCGAAGCACGCACCCACTGAACATCCGACGGAGGTATACGTAGAGGAAGGCACAGTCAGCGGAAGTCACGCTGCCAAGGGCGTCCTGTTTGCTGCCTCATCATGCGGCGATCAGGTCCTGGCCCTTCCCGAGAATACCGGTACAACTGAGCAAATGTGCGCCTCGGTTCCACGTGAAACAGCACGGCCATCCCTTCACGCAACAGTTCGAACCAATCTGCGCCACTCCCTAGAATCTCGCAGAGGGAGACGAATCCGTTGCGCCGACTCGGCGAGAGGGGCTCTGCAGAAGCCCCAAAGACCCTCCATGTTGGCCAGAGAAAGACAAACTGTCATGCGCCGACGATGTGCTCCCGATGTAGGAATCTGTCCTAAACGGCGTCAACAACCGGACCCTTCTGGCTTCACCGCCCCTTTCTACCTCCACAAGTACAACGCCGGCGACACCCCCACCAGAATGCATGGCGATATCAAGTCGATATGGCGTGGTTGCCGCAACCCAGCGAACCATCTCCGAATGAATCGACAGCCCGAAATCACACGATTAGCTGGTAGCGGCACCTTCAATCCCCGAAGACAATCCGATCAGATCCCGACCTTGCCACATCTCGGTTTCGCGCAGGGGGCACCAGGGCAGGCGGCACCAGCCCAGGCGGCACCACGACAAGCCGAGGTGGGCAGTCAGAGCCATTCACGCCACATTCGGGTCGTCGGGCGCTCTATGGGCCGGTCTGGCTCGCAAACTACGGTCCTGCCGGAGGTCTTCAGCGTTGAAGCCTAAGCGCCGTAGAACGGCACTCCGGGCCGTTTGGGCCGTGCCAAGGACGCGCGGGCGACCCTTAGGACACATAAGTCCACATATTGGAGCACAGCAACGATCTCGAAAGCGGCGGGCTCCGCGATGGATAGCCTGCGGTTGGCGACAGACCACGGGCTGGCGCCCCTAAGTCATAGGCTGACCGCCCCATATGGGGTCCCCTGAAACCTAAACTCGATGCGAACCAGGCATTACCTATTGCTACTTTCGGAGCTGCCTCGCTAACAAGGGGCAGAAGACTAACAAAAAGAGGGCCTGTTTCACGTGAAACAGGCCCTCTCCGTTTGCTTAGATCTAGTTCTCAGATCCAGGAGAAAGAACTTCCATGATTCGGTTCAAGTCTTCCACGCTGGCAAATTCGATACTCACGCGGCCTTTTCGGGCACCAAGGGAGATCTTTACATTCGTATCCAGTCGATCCGACAAGGACGATGCAAGGTAGTCAAGGCGTTCATGACGAGCGCCTGGACGGGGGACATTGTTCTTGGAGGTGGTTGCCGGACTCTGATATAGAGTGACAGCTTCCTCGGTTGCCCGAACGGACATTCCCTCCGCGACAATCTTCTGTGCCAGGCGTTCCATGGCCGCTGCATCGGGAAGGGCAAGCAATGCCCGTGCGTGACCTGCGGACAGCACACTCGCGGCGACCCTTCGCTGGACCAGCGGCGGCAGCTTCAGGAGGCGCAAGGTGTTCGAAACCTGCGGGCGGGAACGGCCAATTCGATCCGCGAGCTGCTCATGAGTCGTACCGAAGTCCTCCAACAGCTGCTGGTAGGCGGCCGCTTCTTCAAGGGGATTCAGCTGGCTGCGGTGCAGGTTTTCGAGGAGTGCATCTCGAAGCAGGTCATCATCGGTGGTATCCCTGACAATTGCAGGGATGGTTTCCAGCCCTGCGGCCTGTACTGCACGCCACCGACGCTCACCCATGACGAGTTCAAACGGTTCGCCACCCTTTTCGGTTGACGTCCGGACCACAATTGGCTGAAGAACGCCGATTTCGCGGACGGAGTGAACCAGCTCCGCCATGTCGTCCTCATCGAAGACGGAGCGGGGCTGTTTGCGGTTCGGGTGAATGTCGCCGACCGGAATTTCCGCGAACCTGACGCCCGGGACTTCTACCAGTTCAGGTCCGGCATCGGTGACAATTGCAGCCGCTGATGGAGCCGCCTCATCCTCGTCGGGTTTCTCCGCATCGGCCGGCTTGGCTGCGGCAGGCTTGGCCGCGGACTTCCGGGCAGGAGCCTTGGATTCAGCCGGAACCTTCGACTCAGACGGCGATGCGCTGCCGACAGACTTTTTGGGTGCTGGGGAAACCGCCGCTGGCGTTTCCTCTTCCACGGGAACGGCAGCGGCCGTGGACGTCTTGCGTGCCTCGGGAAAGAACAAGTCCACTGGTCGTGAAGGCGCTGTGCCGTTGCCGGAAGCGTTAGCCGGAGCGGAACTTGGAATGAGTGCGCCAAGACCACGACCGAGGCCGCGTCGCTTATCGCTCATGGATAAATCCCTCCAATGGAAGAGCCCGGCAGACCCGGCTCTGGCTAGTGCAATTGTTGAAAATTCTAACGTTCAGCGATTTCGGCTGCGGCTTCCAAGTAGGACAGTGCACCGCTGGAGGAGGGGTCGTACGTCATCACAGTCTGCTGGTAACTGGGAGCCTCGGAGATCCTGACCGATCGCGGCACCACGGCACCGAGGACCTGGTCCGGGAAGTGCTGACGAACTTCGGCTGCCACCTGCGCGGCCAGGTTCGTCCGGCCGTCATACATGGTGAGAAGAATGGTGGAAACAACCAGCTCTGCATTGAGGTGCTTCTGGATCATCTCAATGTTCTTCAGCAGCTGGCTGAGGCCTTCCAGAGCGTAGTACTCGCACTGGATGGGAATCAGGACCTCGTTGGCGGCGCAGAAGGCGTTGACCGTCAGAAGGCCAAGGCTCGGCGGGCAGTCAATGAAGATGTAGTCAAGACGGGCCTCGCCCGACTTCTCGCGTTCCTTGGCGTAAACATCAATCGCGCGTCGGAGCCGCTGCTCCCTGGCGACGAGGGAAACAAGCTCAATTTCAGCGCCGGCCAGGTGAATGGTGGCGGGTGCACAGATCAGGTTGGCGATGTCGGGGCACGGGGCCACCACGTCTTTGAGGGGAACGTCGTTGATCAGGACGTCATAGATGCTGTCGACGTCCGCATGGTGTTCGATGCCCAGAGCCGTGGAGGCGTTCCCCTGGGGATCGATGTCGATGACCAGGACATTCAACCCGGCGGCAGCAAGGGCAGCGGCAATGTTGACCGTGGTGGTTGTCTTGCCTACCCCGCCCTTCTGGTTCGACACCGTGAAGATACGTGTCTTCTCCGGCTTGGGAAGCTGCCGTCCAATCAACCGTTCGCGGCGTTTGTTTTCATGGGCCAGGTCCCGGGCAATCGGGCTCGAGTCATCAATGGTGTCCATGATGTTTCCGCTGACCGAGTCAGTTTCACGTGAAACTGCCGCGGACCTGGACCGGTTTGTAACCGAATTCAGGTGATTCCACGAATCCGAGGGCGCAATTGAGGGCGCAACCATGGCCCGTGCGGACCCCAGGGACACGAACGGGGGGATCCGCTGTGTGGAGGCTTCGCTACTGGTCACTGTGACACACTCACTCTCATTCGGCTTTTTCTGCCGTTCACTAGCCTAACTGGTTCCCCCAAAAGTCCTGCGGCACCGGGCCAGCGGTTAGGCAATCTTTTGCGTCTTATTAACGATGATTCGAACCACAGTGGTGGGTTCCTCGAGGATGTCCTCGCCGACAACCACTACGGACGTCTGTACGCCGCCGAGCTTGCGGATCGCTTTGGCAGCCTTCTCGATCTCTTCCCCGGCGCTGCGTCCTTTGATAGCCACAACCTCGCCCTTGCCAGCGAGCAGGGGGATCGTCAGGCCGGCAAGGTTGGACAGAGCCGACACCGCACGGGCGGTGACAACGTCGGCATTCACCATACCCACGGCCAGTTCAGCGCGCGTGCGCATAACCGTCACGTTGCTCAGCCCGAGGTCGTCCACAACCTCCTGAAGCCAGATCACCCGGCGTTCCAGCGGTTCGATGAGGGTCAGTTCGAGGTCAGGCCGCGCAATTGCCAAACACAGTCCCGGCAGTCCGGCACCGCTGCCAACATCCGCAACATGGCTGCCTTGAGCAATTTCCCGCTCAATCACGGCGCAGTTCAGAACGTGCCGGCTCCAGAGCCTGGGAATCTCCCGCGGTCCGATAAGGCCACGTTCAGTACCGGACGTGGCAAGGTGCTCCACGTAGCGCTTGGCCAGCTCGAGGCGGTCGCCAAAGATGGCCTCAGCCGCCTTCAGTTCGGCGTCGGTAATGTCAACCATTGTCAGCGTCCCGGAATCTTCAGTCTGCGGAGACAACGATGTGCCTCCCGGCACCTTCGCCTTCGGATTCGCTGACGAACCCGAGATCGGCCACAGCGTCGTGGACAATCTTCCGCTCGTAGGCGCTCATCGGCTCCAGTGCCACAGCCTGACCGGATTCCTTCACGGAAGCCACGGCGTCCTCGGCGATCTTCTGCAGGTGGCCTGCGCGCTCCTGGCGGTATCCGTTGATGTCCAGCACCAAACGGGAACGGTTCTCGGTGGCGGAAAGGACCGAAAGCCGGGTCAGCTCCTGCAGAGCTTCGAGCACTTCACCGTCGCGGCCAACGAGGCTTTCAAGGCCTGCAGATTCTTCCTCTGCCACGATGGAAATGTAGGTCCGTCCGTTGCGGACCTCGATGTCGATATCTCCGTCAATGTCGGCGATGTCCAGCAGTTCTTCCAGGTAGTCGGCCGCGACGTCGCCTTCTTCTTCCAACCGGCTGGCCGAAGACCCCTTGCCTGCATTCTGGATCTCATCCTGGGCGTCGTCCTGGTCTTCAATGGCCTCGGCGGAAACGGCGTTTTCGGTGCTATCGACAGACATTACTTCTTCTTCCTGTTCTTACGTTGTGGCTGGATGCGCTGGCTCTTGGCCTCGGCGACCGCGGCAGCAGCGGCAGCTTCAGCCTCGACGTCGGCCTTCTTGCCTCCCAGAATAGGCAGGGCCGGAAGGCCCTTGGCGGCACGGCGCTCGGCGAGGGCCTTGGCGGCGGGGGATCCCGGCGTCGGCATGCGGCGGATGACGAAGAACTGCTGCGCCATGGTCCAGAGGTTGGTGGTGGTCCAGTAGATGAGGACACCGATGGGGAAGTTGATGCCACCCACGCCAAAGACGATCGGCAGGATGTAAAGCATCATCTTCTGCTGGCGCATGAACGGGCTGGCCATTGCCTCTTCGGACATGTTCTTGGCCATGATCTGCTTCTGCGTGATGAACTGCGACGCCGTCATGGCCAGGATCATCACGATCGAGAGCGTCCAGACAGCCACCACGTTGCCGCCCGCAGGTGTGCCGTGAAGCAGGGTGGCGGACAGCGGAGCACCGAAAATACTCGACTCATCGAACTGGACAACTTGTTCGTGGCTCATGGCGCCAATGCCGGCACCCTTATCGCGGGCCGCCGTGATGCCGGACAGCACCTGGAACAGGGCGAAGAAGAAGGGCATCTGGATCAGCATGGGCAGGCAGGCCGAGAACGGGTTGGTTCCGTGCTTCTTGTACATGGCCATCTGTTCCTGGGCCATGGCCTGGCGGGACAGCTGGTCTGTCTTGCCCTTGTACTTGTCCTGCAGCTTCTTCAGGTCCGGCTGCAGGAGCTGCATTCCGCGCTGGGCCTTGATCTGCTTGACGAACACAGGGATCAGGGCGGCACGAATGACCAGCACCAGCCCGATGATGGACAGCGTCCAGGTCCAGCCGTTCGCCGCCGGCAGGCCAATGGTGCTCAGTCCCTCATGGAAGCCCACCATGATGATGGACACGAGCCACTTGAACGGAAACATGATTGTTTCAAAGAAGTCCATACGATATCCCTATTCGTCAGGCCGCAGTGCGGCCTTCTCCATCAGTCTGAGCAGCCAGGTACTTGTCCGGGTTGTTCAGCACAACAATTGTGGGGGTCCGGTTTTCGGGCCAGTGGCGGTGACCGGCGGGGACATGGTCCACTCCGCCGGCGTTCCAAGGATGACAGCGCAACAGGCGCCGGGCCGCAAGCCAGCTTCCCTTGACGGCGCCATGCACCGTGATTGCCTCGAGGGCGTACGCCGAGCACGAAGGAAAGAAGCGGCAGACCTGACCGTACAAGGGCGAAATCACCTTGCGGTAGGCCTTCAGCAGCAGAATGAGAAAGTTGCGGGGCAGGTTCCAGAGCACTGTGCCCACCAGGACCGCTGCCGGTTTGAGGAAGTGGACGACGGCGGCAATGGAGTTACGCACGCGGTGTCCCTTCCTGTGTTGTTTCCCGTGAAACCGCTGACGCGGCCCGAGGAAGGCGGCCGCCCAGCCGTTTCATGGTCGTTTCCAGAGCGGCATTGTAATCTGCCAGCAGTTGGTCCCAACTGGCAGCGGCGGCCGCAGGCAGTGCCCGGACCACAATGGCGAACCCGGTACCGTATTCCTGCAACGACAAAGCGCCGGCTTCCCTCAGTCTCCTCTTAACGAGGTTCCTGACAACAGCGTTCCCGACACTCTTGGAAACGATGAATCCGATCCGGCTTGGTTCGTCAGCAGCAATAGCTACCGTATATAACACTACGTTCCGGCGTCCATTGCGGACGCCGGAACGTACAGTTGTTGAAAAATCGGTTGAGGTCCTCAGACGGTTCCTGGTGGCTAGCACCGTTAAACTCGCAAAGGGATGTTGACCGACGAGTCAGTGTATTTAGGCCGACAGTTCGGTGCGGCCCTTGCCACGACGGGCTGCCAGGATGGCACGGCCGGCACGGGTACGCATACGAAGGCGGAAGCCGTGCTTCTTGGCTCGACGGCGGTTATTCGGCTGAAAAGTCCGCTTGCTCACGTTAGTTACTCCAGTGGATCAAAGGTGCGCCCACCCGATCAAAAAGGGGAAGAACTGGCCGACGCTAAGTTTTGTATGTGCACACGCTGCCCTCGGCTCGTAGGACGCGAACGTCAGAGAGATTCAAATGAGGTCGAAAAGCGGACACAAAGGACTTCACAACGTTAGGCCAAAAAGCATCCGGTAGTCAAACCGGGCTACCCCTCACTGCCCTGCACCTGCTGTGGTTAACCTCAACCCACAGCCTGTGGATGAAGTGGCTCACAGGGCCCGATTTCGAACCACAACGGTGTAATTATCCACAAGGCTCTCCCCAGCTATCTTCTAGGCTTTTCATCCCCTAGAGTGGCTCAGTAGCCGATTATCCACGCTCTGTGCATAACCCTGTGGATATAAGCCGGAACCAGCCCCTGGTTCAGGACTTGTGGCTGCAGGTAATGCAGGCAAGCAAGTTTGAGGAACTGATTGATGACAGTAGACGAAGCCAACCACGCGAATACTGTCGGAAGTTCCTGGCGGCGGGTTGTGAGCCTTCTGGAGCAGGACCACCGGGTTTCACCCCGGCAGCGCGGCTTCGTAATCCTCGCCCAGGCGCAAGGACTGATCGGTTCAACCCTCCTGGTCGCTGTGCCCAACGAACTCACCCGCGAAGTCCTGCAGACGCAGGTCAAGGAAGCCCTTGACGATGCCCTGCACAACGTCTTTTCCGACGACATCCGCTGCGCCATCGACGTCGACACCGATCTGGTGCCCCTCCATGTGGAGCCGGAACCCGCCGTCGAACTTTCCCTCGCAACCGATCCCACGGTGGAGCAGAAGCCGCAGCCCATGCTGCCGAGCACTTCCCATGAATTCGGCAGGCTCAACCCGAAGTACGTCTTCGACACGTTCGTGATCGGTTCCTCGAACCGGTTTGCGCATGCGGCCGCCGTCGCCGTCGCCGAGGCACCGGCCAAGGCCTATAACCCGCTGTTCATCTACGGTGACTCGGGTCTGGGAAAAACCCACCTGCTGCACGCGATCGGACACTACGCCCGCCGGCTCTACAGCGGCATCCGCGTCCGCTACGTCAACTCCGAAGAATTCACCAACGACTTCATCAACTCCATCCGGGACGATGAAGGCACCAGCTTCAAGACCACGTACCGCAACGTGGATGTGCTGCTGATTGATGACATCCAGTTCCTGGCCGGCAAGGACCGCACGCTGGAGGAGTTCTTCCACACGTTCAACGCGCTCCACAACAACAACAAGCAGGTTGTCATCACCTCGGACCAGCCGCCCAAGCTGCTGGCCGGATTCGAAGACAGGATGAAGTCCCGTTTCGAATGGGGCCTGCTGACCGACATCCAGCCGCCCGAGCTGGAAACCCGGATCGCGATCCTCCGCAAGAAGGCCCTCAGCGAAGGTCTGTCTGCACCGGATGACGCCCTGGAGTACATCGCGTCCAAAATTTCCAGCAACATCCGTGAACTTGAGGGCGCGCTCATCCGGGTCACGGCCTTCGCCAGCCTGAACCGGCAGCCGGTGGACGTTGCCCTCGCCGAGATGGTCCTCAAGGACCTCATCACGGACGACGGCGCCCAGGAGATCACGTCGGCGCAGATCCTGACCCAGACAGCTGACTACTTCAAGCTCAGCATGGAGGAGCTCTGCAGCAAGTCCCGGACCCGCACCCTGGTGACCGCACGCCAGATCGCCATGTACCTGTGCCGGGAGCTGACGGACATGTCGCTTCCGAAGATCGGCCAGGAGCTCGGCGGCAGGGACCACACCACCGTGATCCACGCAGACCGCAAGATCCGTGAACTGATGGCCGAGCGCCGTGTGATCTACAACCAGGTTACGGAGCTGACCAACCGGATCAAGCAGCAGCAGCGGGATTCCTAAGCCCGGCTTCGCCTCCGCCTCCTTACCTTATTAACAGGCACATGTGGATAAGCCTGTGGATAGTTAAGGGGACAACCGCGGTTAATGGGCTTAAAACCCTTAAGGCATCTGTGGATCAGCGAAACGGCCGAAAAAGTTGTCCCCATCCACACCCTGTTTAAAACCTGCGTCGCCCACAGCGGATGAACAGGGCTTAACCGCAGAATCCTGCCGTGAAACAGGGTTATCCACAGTTTCCACAGCAGTTATTAACACTACTAATCCCAAAAAATTGAAATTCCCTCAAACAACAATCTCGTTCCCACCCCCGGACAGCCTCGTGGCCTCGGCCCCGAAGGGCCGGCGTCCCGGCCGGGGATGGGGAAAACGGGAATCTTCCGGCTAAGCTGTCAGCAGCGCTCCCATCCTTGGGTCTGTTTGTGGTTCAGCAAGCGCGGACCATGCAGGTTCCGGTGTCCGGGGGCAAGGTTTTCGAACTCCCTGCGGGAGTTCCCGTTCAGAAAATGGCAGCAGCAATGAAAGGCGGCACCCTTCCGTGAAGTTCAGAGTCGAACGGGACGTCCTGGCAGAAGCCGTCACATGGACCGCCCGGTCGTTGTCTCCGCGGCCGCCGGTTCCGGTGCTTTCCGGGCTCCTTCTCAAGGCTGAGGCCGGCACGGTCAGCCTCTCGAGCTTCGACTACGAAACTTCGGCCCGGCTTGAAATCCCGGCTGATATCAGCGTTGAAGGCACCATCCTGGTCTCCGGCCGCCTCCTTGCGGACATCTGCCGAAGCCTGCCGTCCGCCCCTGTTGAGGTCGAAACCGACGGCAACAAGGTCACGCTCACCTGCCGTCGCAGCAGCTTCCACCTGGCCACCATGCCCGAGGCGGAGTACCCGCCGCTGCCCGCGCTGCCCACCATCAGCGGAACAGTTCCGGGTGACTCCTTCGCCCAGGCCGTGTCCCAGGTGATCATCGCCGCCAGCAAGGACGACACCCTTCCGATCCTCACGGGCGTTCGGATGGAGATCGAGGACGATCTCATCACCCTCCTCGCAACGGACCGCTACCGTCTGGCCATGCGCGAAGTGCCGTGGAAGCCCGTTACCCCCGGGATCTCCACCAGCGCCCTGGTCAAGGCCAAGACCCTCAACGAAGTTGCCAAAACTCTCGGCAACAGCGGCGACATCAACCTCGCCCTCGCCGACGATGACAGCCGGCTGATTGGATTCGAAAGCGGCGGACGCACAACCACGTCCCTCCTGGTGGACGGCGACTACCCCAAAATCCGTTCACTGTTCCCGGATGCCACACCGATTCACGCAACTGTCCAGACCCAGGAACTGGTCGAAGCCGTCCGGCGCGTCTCCCTCGTTGCCGAGCGCAACACCCCGGTCCGGCTGGCGTTCACCGAAGGCCAGCTCCACCTCGACGCCGGCACCGGTGAGGACGCCCAGGCGTCGGAAGAATTGGAAGCACAGCTGACCGGCGATGAGATCACGGTTGCGTTCAACCCGCACTACCTCATCGAAGGCCTCAGCGTCATCGAAACCAAGTACGTCCGGTTCTCCTTCACCACAGCACCCAAGCCCGCCATGATCACGGCACAGGCCGACGCCGACGGCGAAGACCAGGACGACTACCGTTACCTGGTCATGCCGGTGCGCCTCCCCAACTAGGTAGCAGCTGATGTCGTTATGGGCACCCAAAACGACATCTAATGCGACCCAGTTGGGCCCGCCATCGCAGTCCCTCCACCACACCAGCGCAGAAAAGAGTTCCTACCGTGCACATCGGACTGATCGGCCTTGGAAAAATGGGTTTCAACATGCGCGAGAGGCTGCGCAAGGGGGGCATTGAGGTCACGGGCTTCGACCGCAACCCTGACGTCACGGACGTCGCCACCGTGGACGAGCTCATCGCAGTCGTTCCGGCTCCGCGCGTCATCTGGGTCATGGTTCCGGCCGGCGAGATCACTGATGCAGTGATCACCGAACTGGGTTCCAAGCTCGACGCCGGCGACCTGGTGATCGACGGCGGCAACTCCCGCTTCACGGAAGACCAGAAGCATGGTGCCGCGCTGGCCGAGAAGGGCATCCGTTTCGCTGACTGCGGTGTATCCGGCGGTGTCTGGGGCCTTCAAAACGGTTACGGACTGATGGCCGGCGGCGATGCCGCCGACATCGAACGGGCGATGCCCGCATTCGATGCGCTCCGTCCCGAAGGCGACCGCGCGGACAGCTTCGTCCATGTTGGCGGCATCGGTGCAGGCCACTACGCGAAGATGGTGCACAACGGCATCGAGTACGGGCTGATGCAGGCCTACGCGGAAGGCTATGAGCTGCTGGCCGCCAAGGACATCGTGACCGACCTGCCGGGAACCTTCCGCGCCTGGCAGAAGGGGACCGTTGTCCGCTCCTGGCTGCTGGACCTTATGGTGAAGGCCCTGGACGAGGACCCGGGCCTGGCCTCGATCGATGACTACGTCGAAGATTCCGGGGAAGGCCGCTGGACCGTTGAGGAGGCAATCGCCAACGCCGTTCCTGCCCCGGCCATTACAGCTGCGCTGTTTGCGCGCTTCTCCTCCCGCGAAGACAATTCCCCGGCGATGAAGATGGTGTCCGCCCTGCGGCACCAGTTCGGCGGGCATGCCACCCGCCCGGCCAAGTAGCAGCAGTCCGAGCAGTCCGGGAATCCTGAAGACGGCGTGTACCTAGAAAAGCTTTCGCTGACCGATTTTCGCAGCTATGCCCAGGTGGACCTCTCCTTCGAACCCGGAGTGACGGTCCTCGTGGGGTACAACGGCATCGGCAAGACCAACCTCATGGAGGCCATCGGGTACCTGGCCACGCTGAGTTCACACCGTGTCAGTTCGGATGCTCCGCTTCTGCGCTTTGGTACCGAACGGGCACTGATCCGGGCCAAGCTGGTTCGGGGCGAGCAGTCCACTGTGCTGGAACTGGAAATCAACGGAAGCCGTGCCAACCGCGGACGCATCAACCGCAGTAACCCAGTCCGTGCCCGGGACATCCTGGGCATCTGCCAGACGGTGCTTTTTGCGCCGGAGGACCTTGCCCTGGTGAAGGGTGATCCCTCCAACCGCCGGCGTTTCCTGGACGAGTTGCTGGTCAGCCTCATGCCGCGGCATTCCGCCACGCGGACTGATTATGATCGTGTGCTCAAGCAGCGCAACGCCCTTCTCAAATCAGGCCGGACCGGTAAATTCACTGCCGGGCACGAGGCAACCCTGGATGTGTGGGACCAGCACATGGCCAGGGCCGGTGCCGAGTTGCTGCACGCCCGGCTGGAACTGGTGGAAAGGATCCGGCCCCACCTGAGAGAGGCTTACGCGCAGTTGACCGACGGGTCCAAGGAAGCGGACGCGATCTACCGGTCCACGCTCCAGGACATGATGGACGACGACGGCGCCGGCCCGGGTTTCGATGCGGAACCCGCCGCCGTCGAACGCGTCGAAGACCTCCGGGAACTGTCCGTTGAGGACCTGACCGAACGCTATGTGCAGGCATTTGCGGCCTCCCGGCGCAAGGAACTGGAACGGGGCGTTTCCCTGGTGGGTCCGCACCGGGACGACGTCGAACTCATCCTCGGCGAAGCGCCCGCCAAGGGGTATGCCTCGCACGGCGAAACCTGGTCCATGTGCCTTTCCCTGCGGCTGGCGTCCTACTACGTGATGCTCGATGACGCCCGCACCGGCGGGTCCGCACCGATCCTCATCCTCGACGATGTGTTTGCCGAACTCGACGTCCAGCGGCGGCGTAAACTGGCGGCAATAGTATCCGGCGCCGAACAGGTGCTGGTGACCGCCGCCGTCGACGCCGACATACCGGAAGAACTGGCCGGGCGGCGGGTGAAAGTGGTCCCCGGAGGAATCGATGAGTCGGAATCCCTATGAGTAAGGATGCTGGCGGCCTGCAGCCGGGCCGCGATCCCGACGAAATAGATGCGCCCCAGGCGGCGCTTAACCGGATGCGCGAAGCTGCCGCTGCCCGCGGCGAAATCCGGCGCAAGTCCCCGCTGCCCGGAGGCGGAGCCAAGAAGCCGGGACGCAGCGCCGGCGGAACACGGGGCTTCACCCAGTTCCACGGCACGGGCCGCGACCCGTTGGGTCTGGGGAAAGTGGTGGGACGCCTCGTGGCCGAACGGGGCTGGACTTCGCCGGTTGCCGTCGGATCCGTGATGGCCGAGTGGGGCACGCTCGTGGGCCCCGAAATTTCGGCACACTGCACGCCGGAAAGCTTTACCGACACCACGCTCCACGTGCGGTGCGATTCCACCGCGTGGGCAACCCAGTTGCGCCTGCTCAGCTTCAGTCTCCTCGAGAAATTCCGGAGCGAACTGGGCGAAGGCGTCGTGACCAAGATCCAGGTCCTCGGGCCTGCGGCGCCAAGCTGGCGGAAGGGCGGACGGACAGTCAACGGCCGCGGTCCCCGGGACACTTACGGATAGCAACCGGCTGTGGCGGCCCGCCGGATTTCCGCCGCCGCCGTCCCCGACCCTTGAAAAATGGCCAAACGGCGTGTAGGGCGCTCTAACGCCCCTGGGCCGTATAGGAACCCAGAGACGGTACCCCTGGAGCCTTGCAGGCGGGGCCAATGGCCTGTCAGCACCATATTCCCACGCGTTTGCGGCCCTGGAATGCGGGATTACGCTCTCCAGCACGGTAGAATCGGGGTAGATAACTGGGCGCCGGTGAAACGTTGACTGAGTCCGTTTTTCGGCGCTTTTCCTGCGGCCGGGGCACGGTTCCGCCAGTCAACGAAGTAATCGGCGTTATCAGTGACGTGCCTGTTGGCAGGAGCCTCTTCTATCGGAGACGGTGACGGCCGGCCATACGAATACAGAGGAGTCGAAAGCGCCTGTGGCTAACGACAATGCAGATATCCCGGCAGTGGAACCCGCAGCTGAGGATGCCCGTACAACTGATGCGCCGGCGGAGGCAGCCGAACGCAAGGGATACGGTGCGAGCGACATCACCGTCCTTGAAGGACTGGAAGCTGTTCGGAAACGTCCCGGCATGTATATCGGGTCCACGGGACCCCGCGGACTCCACCACCTTGTGTATGAAGTGGTGGACAACTCCGTGGATGAGGCCTTGGCAGGCTACTGCACCCACATTGAGATTGTTCTCCAGGCCGACGGCGGCGTCAAAGTGGTTGATGACGGCCGCGGCATCCCGGTGGACATGCACCCCACCGAGCACAAGCCCACGGTTGAGGTTGTAATGACCATCCTGCACGCCGGCGGAAAGTTCGGCGGCGGCGGATATGCCGTTTCCGGCGGCCTCCACGGCGTGGGTATTTCAGTGGTGAATGCCCTCTCCAGCCGGGTGGATACCGAAGTCCGGCGCCAGGGCCACGTCTGGCGGATGTCCTTCGCCGACGGCGGCAAGCCCCAGGGCAGCCTGGTCCAGGGTGAAGAGACGGACCAGACCGGGACCACCCAGACCTTCTACCCGGACGCCAGCATTTTTGAGGTCACGGAATTCGACTTCGAGACGCTTCGTGCCCGCTTCCAGCAGATGGCGTTCCTCAACAAGGGCCTGCGCATCACGCTGACGGACGAACGCCGCGTTGCCCAGGAAGGCTCGGAGGACGAGGACCTGGATCTCGACGCCGTTCCCACCGAGGGTGAAGTGGCCGCCGAATTCCGCACGGTTGTGTACCAGTACGACGACGGCCTGCTGGACTACGTGAAGCACCTTAACTCCGGCAAGAAGGTTGATGTTGTCCACGAGGACGTCATCGCCTTCGAAACCGAGGACAAGGAACGGAAGATCGCCTTGGAAATGGCGATGCAGTGGACCAATGCGTACTCCGAAAGCGTCCACACCTATGCCAACACCATCAACACCCATGAGGGCGGCACCCACGAAGAGGGCTTCCGGGCCGCGATGACGTCGCTCATCAACCGCTACGCGCGCGAGAAGAACATCATCAAGGAAAAGGATGACAACCTCACCGGTGATGACATCCGTGAAGGACTCACCGCCGTCATTTCCGTGAAGCTGGCGGAACCGCAGTTTGAAGGCCAGACCAAGACCAAACTCGGTAACTCCGAGGTCAAGGGCTTCGTCCAGCGCGTGGTCACCGACGGCCTGGGCGACTGGCTGGAGCGCAATCCCGGCCCGGCACGCGATGTGATTCGCAAGGCGATTTCCGCAGCCCAGGCCCGGATGGCAGCCCGCAAGGCCCGCGACAACGCGCGCCGCAAGAGCCCGCTGGAGTCCTTCGGCATGCCGGGCAAGCTCTCCGACTGCTCATCCAAGGACCCGGAGAAGTGCGAGGTCTACATCGTGGAGGGCGACTCCGCCGGCGGTTCCGCCAAGCGCGGCCGCAACCCCGAAACGCAGGCCATCCTCCCGCTGCGCGGCAAGATCCTGAACGTGGAACGGGCACGGCTGGACAAGGCCCTCGGCAACAACGAGGTCCAGTCCATGATCACGGCATTTGGTACGGGTATTGGCGAGGACTTCGACCTCAGCAAGCTCCGGTACCACAAAATCGTCCTCATGGCCGATGCCGACGTTGACGGGCAGCACATCACGACGCTGCTGATGACGCTGCTGTTCCGGTACATGCGCCCGCTGATTGAAAACGGATATGTATACCTGGCCCAGCCGCCGCTGTACCGCATCAAGTGGTCCAATGCTCCGCACGACTACGTCTACAGCGACCGCGAACGCGATGCCCGGCTTGTTGCCGGCCAGGCCGCCGGGCGCCGCATCCCGAAGGACAACGGCATTCAGCGCTACAAGGGCCTTGGCGAGATGGACTACACGGAACTGTGGGACACCACCATGGACCCCGACCACCGCACACTCCTGCAGGTCACCATGGACGACGCCCTCGCGGCTGACCAGATCTTCACCGTGCTGATGGGCGAGGACGTTGAATCACGCCGAAACTTCATTCAGCAGAACGCCAAGGATGTCCGGTTCCTGGATATCTAGAGCTCCACAAGAGCCTAAATATCCCTGAAGCGACATATACCTGAAACGGAAAATATAGACTATGAGTGACGAAACACCCGAGGTTCCCGCGGACTCCGCCGGACCCGTCGAGCCCGTCCTGGAGGGCGATGTGCTGGTGGACCGCGTGGAGCAGGTGGATCTGCAGACGGAAATGCAGCGGTCCTACCTGGACTACGCCATGGCCGTTATTGTCGGCCGCGCGCTGCCGGACGTCCGCGACGGCCTGAAGCCAGTCCACCGTCGCGTTCTCTATGCCATGTTCGACGGCGGCTACCGCCCGGACCGCTCCTTCAACAAGTGCGCCCGTGTGGTGGGCGAGGTCATGGGCCAGTACCATCCGCATGGCGACACAGCCATCTACGATGCCCTGGTCCGCCTGATCCAGGACTGGACCATGCGCTACCCATTGGCGCTGGGGCAAGGGAACTTCGGTTCGCCGGGTAACGACGGCGCGGCTGCACCGCGGTACACGGAAACGAAGATGGCCCCGCTGGCCATGGAAATGGTCCGGGACATCGACGAGGAAACCGTCGATTTCCAGGACAACTACGACGGCAAGAACCAGGAACCCACCATCCTGCCGGCCCGCTTCCCCAACCTGCTGGTCAACGGCTCCTCGGGTATCGCCGTCGGCATGGCCACGAACATTCCGCCGCACAACCTCCGCGAGGTTGCCGACGGCGTGCAGTGGTACCTGGCCAACCCGACGGCAAGCCGCGAAGAGCTGCTGGAAGAACTCCTGCTCCGGATCAAGGGACCGGACTTCCCGACCGGCGCCACGATCCTGGGCCACAAGGGCATCGAGGATGCCTACCGTACGGGCCGCGGCTCCATCACGATGCGCGCCGTGGTGAACGTTGAGGAACTCCAGGGCCGCACCTGCCTGGTGGTCACCGAGCTGCCGTACCAGGCCAACCCGGACAACCTGGCCATCAAGATCGCCGAACTCGTCAAGGACGGGAAGATCTCCGGCATCGCCGACCTCCGTGACGAGACCTCGGGCCGCACGGGGCAGCGGCTGGTGATCGTGCTCAAGCGTGATGCCGTGGCCAAGGTGGTGCTGAACAACCTCTACAAGCACACCCAGCTGCAGGACAACTTCGCAGCCAACATGCTGGCGATTGTGGACGGCGTCCCGCGGACGTTGAGCCTCGATGCCTTCATCCGGCACTGGGTCGCCCACCAGATGGACGTCATCGCCCGCCGGACCCGGTACCGCCTGCGCAAGGCCGAGGAAGAAGCGCACATCCTGCGCGCCCTCCTCAAGGCCCTGGACATGCTGGACGAGGTCATTGCCTTGATCCGTGCGTCCAACACCACCGAAGCTGCCAGGGACGGCCTGATGCAGTTGCTGGACATCGATGAGCTGCAGGCACGGGCCATCCTGGACATGCAGCTCCGAAGGCTGGCAGCACTGGAACGCCAGAAGATCCAGGACCGCCATGCCGAACTCGAAGCCCTGATCGCAGAGTACAACTCGATCCTGGCCTCCGAGGAGCGGCAGCGGGAGATTATCAGCACCGAACTTTCCGAGATCGTGGCCAAGCACGGGGATGACCGCCGCACGAAGATCCTGATGGGCTTCGACGGTGACATGTCCATGGAGGACCTGATCCCTGAAGAGGAAATGGTGGTCACCATCACGCGCGGCGGCTACGTCAAGCGCACCCGCAGTGACAACTACCGCTCACAGCAGCGCGGCGGCAAGGGCATCAAGGGTGCCCAGCTGCGCGGGGACGACGTCGTGGAGCATTTCTTCGTCACCACGACGCACCACTGGCTGCTGTTCTTCACCAACCTGGGGCGCGTCTACCGGGCCAAGGCCTACGAACTCGTGGAAGCGGGCCGTGACGCCAAGGGTCAGCATGTGGCCAACCTGCTGGCCTTCCAGCCGGATGAGCACATTGCCCAGGTCCTGGATCTCCGGGACTACCAGCACGCTCCTTACCTGGTGCTGGCCACCAAGCGGGGCCTCGTCAAGAAGACCCGCCTGGAGGACTACGACACCAACCGCTCCGCCGGCGTGATCGCCATCAACCTGCGCGACGGCGATGAACTCGTCTCCGCCCAGCTGGTTTCGGAAACTGACGACCTCATGCTGGTTTCACGAATGGGCCAGTCCATCCGCTTCACGGCCACGGACGATGCACTGCGGCCCATGGGCCGTGCCACGTCAGGCGTGACCGGCATGAAGTTCCGCGAGGATGATGAACTGCTGGCCGCTGATGTGGTCAAGGACGGCTCGTTCGTCTTCATCGTCACCGAGGGCGGCTACGCCAAGCGGACCGCGGTGGAGGAATATCGCCTCCAGGGCCGCGGCGGGCTCGGCATCAAGGTTGGAAAATACCAGGAAGAGCGGGGCCACCTCGTAGGTGCCCTCATCGTCCAGGAAGAGGACGAAGTCCTCGTGGTTATGGAAGGCGGAAAGGTGGTCCGTTCCTCGGTGGCCGGAGTGCCTGCCAAGGGCCGCGACACCATGGGCGTCATCTTCGCGAAGCCAGACAAGAACGACCGCATCATCGAGGTGGCGCGGAACAGTGAACGCGGCCTGGAGGGCGAGGAGGCGGAAGCCACCGACCCGGAAAACCCGGCTGAAAGCCCGGCAGCCGCCGGGGATGACGTAACGTTGGCTGAAGGTGCCGGATCACATGATGGGTCCGCAGAGGCAGATTCAGCACCGGCCGTGGAATCCGACGAGTCATCGGACGACGCTGAGCTGGACGAAGAAAATACCGGAGGTAACGAGTGAGTAATTCCGACTCATATCCCAAGCCGAACAGCAACACTCCCGGCGGGATCAGGCAGCCGGCGTCCGCTCCGCGCGTGAACGCCCCCGTACGTCCCCAGCAGCGGCCGTCGACGCCGGGTGCTCCGGCGCAGCGCCCGGTGGTCCCCGGCCAGCGTCCGGCACAGGGGCAGCGCCCCGGTGTTCCGGGCCAGGCCCCCCAGGGCCAGCGGCCCGGCGTGCCCGGTCAGCGACCCGGCCAGGGCTCCGCGCAGGGTGCCCCCGGCCTGGTCAAACCGGCCCCGAAGGCCAAGGTCCGTCGTGCGCGCCTCCTCGTCAGCAAGGTGGACCCCTGGTCCGTGCTGAAGATGGCCTTCCTGCTGTCCGTAGCCCTGGGCATCGTGACAGTCGTTGCGGCCATCGTCCTGTGGACCGTGCTGGACCTGACGGGCATCTTCGACCAGGTGGACAGCCTGCTCGGAACGCTGGCCGGATCCGAAGGCGGCGGGTTCGAACTGAAGAAGGTTGCCTCGCTGGGCCAGGTCGCTTCCTTCGCGGTCATCATCGCCGTGGTGAACGTGGTCCTGCTGACCGCACTGTCGATGCTCTCAGCCGTGCTGTACAACATTTCCGCCACCCTCGTAGGTGGCATCGGCGTGACCCTCACGGACGATTAGTCCGCGGATTTTCACCGGAAATCCACCGGTGAAATGCCTCGATTTGAGATCGGGCCGGGATGTGCTGTAAAGTCATGTCTCGGCCCGATGAGGCATCGGGGCGTATAGCTCAGGCGGTTAGAGCGCTTCGCTGATAACGAAGAGGTCCCAGGTTCAAGTCCTGGTACGCCCACGGAACCTGCACAGGTTTTGAAAATGGTTCGGGTAAAACCGAACCGGAACGGGGTGCATGTGAAGAAGTTGCTGGTTGTTGCAGTAGCTATCGCAGGCGCGCTGCTCTTCAAGAAAGTGCAGGAATCCGAAGCCCGGAAAACGGTCTGGAGCGATTCGACTGACACGGTCGAATAGTCCGGATCCTGGTACGGACGCTGGTCAGAAGCGTTCCGGAACTAGGGTATGATTGACGGGTTGCTTCTTATGGGGGCATGGCGCAATTGGTAGCGCACCTGCTTTGCAAGCAGGGGGTTCGGGGTTCGAGTCCCCGTGCCTCCACCGTAAGAAAGGCCCCGGAATGCGGAAACGCAGTCCGGGGCCTTTTTCTTTGCCCGCCAGGCAGCCCGGCGCCGTCCCGGCCCCCTCATGTCCCGGCCACTAGTGTTGGAACGGTGAACTTCTTCCTCGCCGCTTTAGGCGTCCTGGGTGTGGCCTCTTCCGGGCCCCTCATTGCCGCTACGCTGGGCGCCACCTCTGTCAGCGCCCTGGCCATCGCCTTCTGGCGCAACGCCATTGGAGCCGCTGTCATGGCGTCGCCGGTCCTGGTGACCGATCCACGGCAGTTCGGCCGGGTGACGCCCCGCGAGTTCCGCTGGGCGGTCCTCGCCGCCGTC
The DNA here is from genome assembly GCF_039907775.1 of Arthrobacter sp. CC3. Classification (NCBI taxonomy): domain Bacteria; kingdom Bacillati; phylum Actinomycetota; class Actinomycetes; order Micrococcales; family Micrococcaceae; genus Arthrobacter; species Arthrobacter sp. CC3. The sequence continues at coordinate 70,016 of NZ_JARCCY010000016.1, read as the reverse complement.
GCCCTGGCACTGCACTTCGCCTTCTTTATCACATCCCTCCAGCTCACCTCGGTAGCGGCGGCTACAGCGCTTGTCTGCCTCCAGTCGGGCTGGATCGCGGTCTTTCAGCTGTTCCGGGGCGTACGTCACCGCTGGCAGGTTCTGGTGGGCCTGGGAATGGCCTTCGGCGGCGTCGTGGCCATCACCGGCTTCGACATGGGCACCTCGCCGGACGCCTTGCTGGGAGACCTCCTGGCGGTGGCGGGCGGCGCCCTGGCGGGCCTTTACACCCTCGCGGGCGGCAAGGCTCGGGAGACCATGGGCACCGGCACCTACACAACGCTTTGCTACGGCATGTGCGCGGCCGTGGTGGCGCTCCTTGCGTTGGTCTCGCGGCAGCCGCTGGTGGGCTTCGAGGCACCCGGCTGGCTGGGAATCGTAGCCATTACCGTGTGCGCGCAGTTGGTGGGGCACACGGCGTTCAACCATCTGCTGGCCACCATGAGCCCGCTGCTGGTCTCTATGATCATCCTGCTGGAGATTCCGGGTGCCGCGCTGCTGGCGGCTGTGTTCTTGGATGAGAGCCTGCCGGCCGGCACCTACGCCGGCCTGACGCTGATCCTGGTCGGGCTCGCCGTCGTGCTGGCAGGCCAGCGGCGCAGAAGGCCGGAACGACCCGGCGAGGCCCGGGTGGCGGAGCTGGGCACGGACTGAGGCCCGGAAAGGGCCGGTCCGACGCTACTGGCCGCCGCGGCGCACCGGCTGGGCGGAGCTGACCGTGTGGATGGCGCGCAGGAGCTTGGCCGGGAAGTAGACGGAGAAGAACACCACCATCGGTGCCTTGAGGGCCATTTTTTTGACGTTGTGGGCCTTGTACGTCCGGTCGAACCTGGTGACGTAGTACCGGTAGTCGCGCGGAGAATCCTCGAGGCGGCGGGCGGACATACCGGAGACCATCTGGGGCCAGTACTGGATACGCAGGTCATGGTCGGCGAGGTGCAGGGACAGGTCGATGTCCTCATGCATCTCGTCCTTCTCATCCCGGCAGGTTTCTCCGCGGATGGTTTCCCAAGCCGAGCGGCGCAGCGCCATGTTCGAGCCAAAGAGGAAGTGGTACTGGTGTTTGGCCAGCTTGAGCATCAGCTGGCGCATCTTGTCATCGGCCTTCAGGCCGAAGCGCCGCATCGGCATGTCGTAGTACACCACCGGACCGGTGGCTGCCTGGACGGAAGGATCAAGGAAGGCTTTCTGGACCTGTTCCACCCAGTCCGGTTCCACCACGGAGTCCGCGTCGATCCGGCCCAGTATGTCGCCGGTGGCGTGGTTGAGGCCGAAGTTACGGGTGGGAATGAGGCCCTGGGACCTGTCCTGGGTGAGCAGGATGATGGGGCTCTCAGGATATTCCTGCTGCATCTGCCGGACGATGTCTGCCGTGCGGTCCTTCGACATGTTGTCCACAACAATGATCTCCGTGGCCGGCACCGACTGGTAGATGGCCGCAATAAGGCACTGCCTGATGACGCTGGCCTCGTTATATGCCGGTATGACGATGGATACGCCCGGCATAAGCGCAGCGTCGTGCGAGGCATCCTCGGCGGATCTATCGGGTGACATCACCACAAATTTAGCACCCTTGGGCGTCCCAGCCCGGGATGGCGGGTGAAGGTACGGGAAACAACGGAGGAGCCCCGCACATTTTGCGTGCGGGGCTCCTCCGTTGTTGTACCGGCCGGCGACGGCCGGGCTTTACGTGTCGGTGGGCTTGGCCGCACCGTTGTTCATGCTGGATGCGATGTTCTTCACGGCAGTCTTGGCGTCCGTGGCAACGGTGGCTGCCTGGTCCTTGGCGTCCTCGGCCGCTTCATCAGCCTTCGCAGCGGCGTCGCCGGATGCTGCAGCAACAGAGTCAGCTGCGTCAACAGCCTTCTCACCGGCGGTGGCGGCCGTGGCACTCACGTCGTTGACGGTTGTGGCCGGAACGGGCGCAGGGGTCACGGGAGCAGGTGTCTTCCAGGGATCCTCCACGGGCTTGGAAGCCTTCCACGCGGCCACACCGGCGGCGACGGCTGCGGCGATGACGCCGAAAATCAACAGTCCGCGGTGCTTGGGCTTCTGCGGCTTGGCCACCTCACCGGTAACAACGCGCGTGGCCTCCGCGGCAGCAGCCTTGAGCTGTTGGCCTGCGGCTTGGGCCTGATCCTGAATAGAGTGCACAACGCCGGAGTCCGCAAGCCTCTGGGCTACGGCATCCACATGGGAGGGCGCGCTTTCCAGCGTGCGGTGTACGGCCTCCGAAGCGTGGCCGATCTGATCCGAGAGCCGCGGAAGGTATTCGACTACGACGCGGTCGCGGGCATTCAGGATCACCGGGGCGGCCTTGTCCAGCGCCTCGTGGAGGCGCGGCGTGGTGCCCTCCACGGCATCGTGGATCTTCGGCGCGAGGTACGCGAGACCGTCCTGGATGCGCGGCGTCACGGTGGCAACGCCGTCGGCCAGATTGTGGGCTGCCGATTTGAGCCCCTCCTGGATCTTCGGGGAAGCGGTGTCAATACCGTGCTGCAGGCGGGGAACCGCCCAGTCGACGGCTGCTTCAACGCGGGGGGCTGCCCAATCCTTGGCGTTCTCTACCGCGCTGCTGACTGACTGCTCCAGGTCACGGGCAATACGATCCGATTTCTTCACAACTACCTCCCGATTAATGTGACGGTTCTGTTGTTAGCCTACGTGGATTGCCCCGCACCGGCTATTCATCAGGGCCATTTCCAGCCGATTTCACCTAGCGCGGAACTGCCCGGCAGGCCTGATGTGCAATAGCCCGACGTGGAACAATGGGCCTATGACTGCCATCGCAACTGCAAAAGCAACCATCCACACCAGCCTCGGCGACATCGTCGTCAACCTCTTCGGCAACCACGCGCCCAAGACGGTCAAGAACTTCGTCGGCCTGGCCACGGGCGAGCAGGCTTGGACCCACCCGGAAACCGGTGAGGACAAGACCGGCACCCCCCTGTACAACGGCACCATCTTCCACCGCATCATCAAGGACTTCATGATCCAGGCCGGCGATCCCCTCGGCCGCGGCGTGGGCGGACCGGGCTACAAGTTCGACGACGAAATCCACCCCGAGCTGACCTTCAACCAGCCCTACAAGCTGGCCATGGCCAACGCCGGCATCCAGATGGGCAAGGGCACCAACGGCTCGCAGTTCTTCATCACCACCATCCCCACCGACTGGCTGCAGGGCAAGCACAGCATCTTCGGCGAAGTTGCCGATGAGGAGTCCAAGAAGGTCGTTGACGCCATCGAAGGTGTCCGCACCGGCATGGGCGACCGCCCGGTCGAAGACGTCGTTATCAACAGCATCGACGTCGAGCAGCTCTAACACCCCATGAGTTACGGAATTCCGGCGGCCGAGCCGTCCGCGCAGATTCCGGTGTGCCCCAGGCACCCGGACAGGCCTTCCTATGTCCGGTGCCAGCGCTGCGGGCGCCCGGCATGCCCGGAATGCCAGCGGGCGGCCGCCGTCGGATTCCAATGCATTGACTGCGTCAATGAAACAAAACGTACGACGCCGGCAGCCACTACCGTGTACGGCGGAACCGCCGTTGCCGGCTGGCCCTTGGTGACGTTCGGGATCATCGCGGCCTCCGCGCTGGTTTTTGTACTGCAGTGGATAGTCCCCAACGACGGGATCTACCAGAACTTCGCTTTCGCCACGGTCTACGCCACCCCCGAGTATGGGGTCTTCGAACCGTGGCGCATGCTGACCTCGGCGTTCCTCCACTCCCAAGGCTTCATCCTGCACATCGTGCTGAACATGTACATGCTGTGGATGTTCGGCCAGGCGCTGGAACCCCTCCTCGGGCGCATCCGCTTCCTGGCGCTCTACTTGCTGTCCGCCGTCGGCGGATCGGTCGGCTACCTCCTCCTGACGCCGACCTATACTCCGGGCCAGCCCCTCGCCGGAGTCGTGGGCGCCTCCGGCGCAATCTTTGGACTCTTCGGTGCCATGCTGGTGGTCCAGCGTCACCGCGGCGGTGACACAAAGCAACTTTGGGTACTGATCGCCATCAACGGCGTCATCGGCTTCATCGTCCCGCAGATTGCCTGGCAGGCCCACCTTGGCGGTTTGGTGACGGGCGCTGCCTGCGCCGCGGCCATCGCCTACGTTCCCCGTGGCCCGCAGCGCTGGCTCTGGCAGTCGGCCGGCCTTGTGCTGGTGCTGACTTTGCTCGCCGTCGCCACCTGGCTGCGAATGGCCGGCGCCTAAACACGCCCCGCCTTCATACCCTCCTCCGCCTCAGCACCCCAGCACCCCGTGCTCCGCGGCGCCTGCGCTCTCTCTGTCGCAGTCCGCGGCACTTCACGCTGTGACGTGGTGTTGGGGGCGCTTCCCGCGGAGATCCTACCTGCCAATATCTGCACCCCGCCTGAGGGCACTGTGACCACGTCTTGCGCCGGCACCCTCGCCCTCTCCAAGAGTTTTCCACAGAGGTTATCCACACTGTTGGTAACTTACATGCTTGTAGTTCATCCCCCTTCCCCGGTGATGCCCTTGCCAGCTGGCGATTATCGACAGGGGTGGTCCACGTAGTCCACAACTGTGGATAACGTAAACCGGCGGGGTTGTGGTTAAGTGGACAACTTTGTCCTCTGCGACCGGGTAACTGTGAGGTGCTTCAGGGCCCGGAATCGGGCATGCGGCCAGCAAGTGCCAGGCTGCGCAGGGGGAAACCGGCCTCCTGTGAACCACATTTGGCTCTTAGACGGCATATTCCGACCCCGGTTGAGCGCCGCCCGGGCCCTCTTCAACAGGTTATGCACACTGTTAATAACTCCTGACGCCCGAGGGGCAGGATGTAAATTGGCGCGTTGGAGCCTGATTGGGCCTTAGATCAGTGATTTATCCCCTAAGTTATCCCCACTTGTGGATAACTTCTGGGGATAGCCTTGTTCTTAAGTGGATAAGTTAAATCCGATCGGTGCCCGCCCTGCCTGCCGCGATTCCTGCACGAACCGGCGGGGTGGACGGCGGACCAGCGCGGCATTCTTGGGGATTTACCATCCGGAACCGGTTATCCACAGGCAATCCACACTGTTAATAACTGTCGGCCCTGTGATTCGTCCGGAGTCCCGGTGACTCACAGGCCATGGCCCGCGGAACGTTCGCCTAAACTGCCGAGACTTATCAACACTGTGGATAACTTTCCCCACAGGACCGGGATAAGTTCAGGCGCGGTCAGTCCACACGCCGGACGAGCCGCGACGGTGGCTGTCAACAAGATGGGTGTCGATCATGCCGATCGCCTCCATGAGCGCGTACATCGTGGTCGGCCCCACGAATGCAAAGCCTTTGGCGCGCAGGGCCTTGGATAGGGCAATGGACTCGGCCGATGTTGTGGGGATCTGGCCATGTGTGAGCGGACTCGGAGTCACGTCCGGTTGGAAACTCCAGACGAAGTCCACCAGCCCGCCTTCATTCCGCAGCGCGATGGTTGCCCGGGCGTTGGTGATCGCCGCCCTGATTTTGAGCCGGTTCCGGACGATGCCGGCGTCGAGCATGAGGCGCTCGACGTCGTCGTCGGTGAAGGCGGCCACCGCATCGGGCTGGAAGTTGTGGAACGCGGACCGGAAGGCGGGCCGCTTCCTCAGGATGGTGGCCCAGGACAGGCCGGCCTGGAAGGCCTCCAGGCTGATGCGCTCGAACAGCCCCTGCTCGTCGCGGACGGGCATGCCCCACTCGGTGTCGTAGTACTCCTGGAGCAACGCATCCACGGCCGCCCACGGCGGGCGGGCCAGGCCGTCATTGCCGACGATGGTGCCGCGTTCATCCGGGGTCATGTGGGTTCCTTAGGTTTTCCTGCGAGGTGGTGCTGCGTCCAGCATATTCAGCAACCTGCGCCGGACATGCCCCGGCCTTCGCGCAAATTCATAGCCGAACGACGACTCTCACATTATGCTGTGGCTCTGATCACAAATTACTGGGAGGTACGTGTGAGGAAAACCAAAATTGCCGTGGCCGGCGTGGCGGGGGTCGTTCTCGGGATGCTCAGCATCCAGGCCCCGGCTGTCGCTGCACCACCTGCCGACGACGGGTCAAACAGTCCCTCTGCGGCAGTACGGCAGGACAACCGCCCCGGACCGCGGACCAAGGAACTCGTGGAACGGCGCAAGGCGGCCATTGAGAAGGTGGGCAAGGGGCAGGCGAAAGCCAATGGCGACGGCGTCGTGCAGCTGGCGCCGGACAAGTTCGCCGAGGTCGAAACCGCCAAGCAGGACAAGATCTTCACCGTCCTCGCCGAGTTCGGTACCCAGGGCTCGGGCCGTTTCGGAACAGCACCGGGTCCCCTGCACAACACGATTGCCCCGCCGGACCGTGCCGTGGACAACACCACGCTCTGGACCAAGGATTTCAGCCCCGCCTACTACGAAGAACTCTTCAACGGCAGCGGTGAATCGATGAAGGGCTACTACGAGGCCGTTTCCAACAAAAAGTACTCGGTGACCAACACCGTGACGGACTGGGTCACGGTGCCCAACAACGGATCCTTCTACGGCGACAACGCCACCGAAGATACCGGCGGTTCATGGGCGTTTGTGCGGGACTCCGGCAATGCCTGGTGGGATTCCCAGGTGGCAGCCGGCAAGACACCGGCTGAAATTGACGCTTACCTTGCCCAGTTCGATGTCTGGGACCGCTACGACTTCAACAACAACGGCAATTTCGATGAGCCCGATGGCTACATCGACCACTTCCAGGCGGTCCACGCCGGCGAAGGTGAGGAAGGCGGCGGCGGGGCCCTGGGCGAGGATGCCATCTGGTCCCACCGCTGGTACGCCTACGGCAACCAGTTCGGCTCCGCCGGACCGGAAGGCAACCTCTCCGGCGGAACCCGGATCGGTTCCTCGAAATACTGGCTCGGCGACTACACCACGGAACCCGAAAACGGCGGAGTCGGCGTCTTCGCCCACGAATTCGGACACGACCTCGGACTGCCGGACTTCTATGACACCACGGGCGCCGCAACCAACAGCACGGCATTCTGGACCCTTATGAGCTCAGGTTCCTGGCTGGGCCACGGTGCGGCGGCAGAAGCAGGAATCGGCACCACCCCGGGCCTCATGGGCCCCGAGGAGAAGCTCTTCCTCGGCTGGCTGGTCAACAGCGAGGTGGAACTGGGAACCACCGGTGACTTTGTCCTGAACCCGTCCCAGCTCCAGGCCGACGGCAAGGACCAGGCCGTCAAGGTCAACCTGCCGGACAAGACCACCACCACCAAATACACCGTTCCCTCCTCGGGGAGCAACGCGTGGTGGACGGGAAGTGCGGACGGCCTCAACGAATCCTTGACCCATGCCGTCCCGGCACAGTCGAGGGTGACCGTCACGGCGAACGCCTGGTACGACATCGAGGCGAACTACGATTTCCTCTACGGCGAATATTCCACTGACGGCGGCAAAACCTGGAAATCCGCCGGGCGTGCGCTCAGCGGAGCGGCCGCGTGGGGGCAGGTGCGTTACTCCTACGACGCTGCCGGTCTCGAATCGCTGTTCCGCTTCAGGTACCAGACCGACGGCGGCGTCCATAACCCGGGTGCCTTCATTGACGACGTGAAGATCTCGGCGGGCAAGACCGTGATCCTCAGTGACGACGTCGAGTCCGGTGCAGGGACGTGGACTGCCGGCGGCCAGTGGCAGCTCAGCAGCGGGTCGGTGACGCAGACCACCGAGCAGTACTACCTCGTGGAGAACCGTGAGTACGTGGGCTACGACGCAACGCTGGCGGAAGGGCCCTATGCCTTCACCCACAGCATCACGAAACCGAACTGGGTCGATTTCTTCAAGTACCAGAACGGCATGCTGGTCTGGTACATCGACGACTCCTACGCGGACAACAACGTTTCGGCCCACCCCGGTGCAGGCTCGGCCCTGCCGGTGGATGCCAGGCCCGCGCCGTTGAAGTGGTCCGACGGCACCATGCCCGGCAACAGCCGCCAGCCGTTCGACGCAACGTTCGGCCTGGAGGACACGGATCCGCTCTGCATCGCGAAGGAAGTGCAGACCGGCACCAAGCGCAGTTCGTCATTCAGCTACCTTGACGCCTGCGCCGTCAGCAGCGCCGCGATCAGCGTCTTCAAAGACAGCGATCCGCTGGCCTACTACAGCGCCGACAACCCCTACGGGAGCGTCAAGGTTGCAGGTCACGGCGTGGAGATTTCCGTAACCTCCGACGCCGGCACGGACTTGGCGATCCACGTGGTCAACCCTGCACTGAAGTAGGCGCAGGCAACAAAAAAGTCGGACCGGCACACATGCCGGTCCGACTTTTTTTGTGACGCAGGTTTCGTGGGGTCAGATAAGAGCCCGGGAAAATCTGTGGCTAGGAACGCCAGCGGGTGGTCATCAGGAACCCCGCAATGGCGATACCGAATCCGGCAACGATGTTCCAGGATTCCCACGCCCTGACAGGGAGTGCGCCCTCGCTGATGTAGAAGGTGATGATCCACAGCAGCCCGATGATCATCAGGCCAAACATGACGGGCTTGAACCACACCGCGTTGGGCTTGTATGCCTGCGATGCAGAAGCCGGCCTGTCCGCGGCGGCGGTCTTCTTTCGTGGCTTTGACTCGGGCACGGGTCCTCCTCGTCGGGCTGAATCAAGGGCGGGGCCTCCGGCTTGATATCCTGCAGGAAGGAACATGCCGGCGGGGTTGGCGCCTTGGGTCAGGTCTGAATTCTTACTAGCAGCCAATTCTAGCTGTAGTTCAGAACACACCCGCGCCAGCCCATGCCGCCGATTGAGGAGACCACGTGGTGCTGCTGGAGAAGGAGACGACCGCTGCCGCGCCGGCGCGCGGCGTCGGAGTTCTCCGGACACTCATCCAGATCGTGGGCGAGCTGCTGATTACGGTGGGAGTCGTCCTCCTTCTGTTCGTCGCCTGGCAGCTGTGGTGGACCAATGTGGAATCCGATGCCAAGCAGAGCGAGACCATCAAGAACTTCGCACAGGAACTGGGTGGTTCCCCTGCCCCGGCGGAGTCGCCCGGCCCGGCGGCATCCGCCCCCGCCGATTACGGTCCGCCGAAGGTTGCCGAAGCGCCGGGACACGGCCAAACCATCGGCATCATGTACATCCCCCGCTTCGGGGCGGACTACACCCGGCCCATCGTGCAGGGAACTTCAACGGACGTCCTGGACACGCTGGGCCTTGGCCACTACAGCGACACGGCGATGCCCGGGGCCACCGGAAACTTCGCCGTGGCCGGCCACCGCCAGACGCACGGGGCCGTCCTGGACAATATCCACACCCTCGTGCCCGGCGACAAGATCTATGTCCAGACCCGGGACGGATTCTATGTCTACGTCTTCCGCAACAACCAGATCGTGCTTCCGTCGGCCACTGACGTGCTGCTTCCGGTGCCCACCCAGCCCGCAGCCAAGCCCACGGAGGCCTACCTCACCATGACCAGCTGCAATCCCCGCTTCGGTTCGCAGGAGCGCATCATCGCGTATTCCCTGCTGGAGCACTGGCAACCGGCGTCGGCGGGACCGCCGGCAGAAATCGCGGCCCAGGTGGCCAAGGCACTCGGGAAGGGCTGACCCATGTATGGATGGATTTTCCGCCACTTGCCGGGACCGCTATGGGTCAGGATTGCCACGGCGCTGGTGCTGCTTGCCGGCGTGCTGGTATTGATGGTTCAGTTCCTCTTCCCCTGGATGTCACAGTTCACACAGTTCACCGACTCAACGATTGGTTTAGTAACTCGACAATGAGCGCCACCAAGATCCTGGTCGTAGACAACTACGACAGCTTTGTTTACACCCTGGTGGGATACCTCCAGGAGCTCGGCGCCGAGACGACGGTGGTCCGCAACGACGACGTCACCCTCGCCGAGGCAATAGAGATGGCGGACGCGCGCGACGGCGTCCTCATCTCTCCCGGTCCCGGCACCCCCGCGGAGGCAGGCGTCTGCATCGACCTGATCAAATGGTGCGGCAGCCACAGCAAGCCGATGTTCGGCGTCTGCCTGGGGCACCAGGCGCTGGCTGAGGCCTACGGCGCCACGGTGACGCATGCCCCGGAACTGATGCACGGGAAGACATCCCTCGTGGAGCATGAAGGAGCCAGCGTTTTCGCCGGACTCCCCTCCCCTGTCACGGCCACGCGCTACCACTCCCTGGCTGCTGTCCGCGAAACCATCCCCGACGTCCTCGAGATCACCGCGCAGACAGCGAACGGCGTGATCATGGGCCTGCAGCACCGGACGGCACCGCTCTGCGGCGTGCAGTTCCATCCGGAGTCGGTCCTCACCGAAGGCGGATACCAGATGCTGGGGAACTGGCTGGAATCCCTCGGCATGACCGGCGCAGCGGAGCGGGCCGCCAAACTGAGCCCGCTCATCCAGCACTAACGGCACCCAACTGACGGCTGGGGCCCGGTGCCGGGGCGCCGCGCCTAGCCGCGGTTGCGGCCGGTCTCGGTAGGCGTAGGCGTGGGGGTCGGTGTGGGCTTGGGCGCCGGCGCCTTGGCAACCACAATGCCGATGGTCTTGCCCTGCTCCACCAGCGCATTGACCGCGTCACTCTGCTCTGTCACCTTGCCGGCTTCAACTTCGGAGTTCTCGACTTCCTTCACGTCGATCCCCAGGCCAAGGTTCTTGAGTGCCGTCTCTGCTTCCGCCCTGGGCAGGCCGCGGAGTTCGGGCATGGCCACCTTGCCGGTGGACACCACGATTTCCACGGTGGTTCCGACGGGGACGGTTTCGCCCGGAGCAGGTTTGGTGGTGATCACGATTCCGGCCGGCACCGTGGCGCTGTTCGCCATGGTGGTGCCGGGGGCGCCCGCTAGGCCAATCTGCCGCAGGACGTCCCGGGCAGCAGCTTCCGTGCGTCCCGGCAGGTCAGCCGGGATTTTGACGGCGCTGGGGCCGTCGGAGATGTTCAGGGTTATTTTCGATTCGGGTTCCATCGCTGTACCGGCTGCCGGGACCGTGCCGATGGCCGTTCCCTTGGTGATGGTGTCGTGCGGCAGCCTGTTGATCTGAGGGCTCAGCCTCGCGTTGTACAGCCGTTGCAGCGCCTCGGATTCGGTGAGCGCCGATACGGCGGGCACGTCGACCTTCGCCACGGGAGGCGGCGGCTGGTTCATCATGTTGTACAGCCAGAGGCCGCCGCCGGCCAGGACCAGCAGGGTGAAAATGACCAAGGTGGCAATCCACGTCCGACGGCGGGACTTCTGCCGCGGGGTCCGCTCACGTTCGGGCGGGAAGCCGAGCGGAAGATCGTTGGATTCGGAAGGTTCGTAAACCTGGGCGGGAATCGCCTGGTCGTCGCCGAGTGTGTCATTGAGCGGCCGGAGCCGGCCGCTGGGCGAATCGTCAAGGAACGCAGCGCCCGTCAGCGCGTAGGGGGCGGCCTGCGCCGTCCGCTCCGCGGCCGGGTTGTTGGCGTCCGTCGGTTCCTCGCCCGCCGCCGCGTCCGGCACGGAGACGCCGTTGCGTGCCGCCCGGAGGGCCCGCTGGAACGCGGCCGCGTCCTGGAAACGGTCGGCCCGGTTCTTTTGGAGGGCCTTGACCAGCACGCTGTCCAGGGCCTCTGATACCTCGGGGTTGAGGCTGCTGGCCAGTCCCGGAATCTCACGGACGTGCTGGTAGGCGACGGAAACGGGACTATCGCCAACAAAGGGGGGCCGCCCCGTCAGCATTTCATACAGCAGGCAGGCCGCTGAGTACAGGTCGCTGCGGGCGTCCACGGTTTCGCCGCGGGCCTGTTCCGGTGACAGGTACTGGGCGGTGCCCACCACGGCCTGGGTCTGGGTCATGGTGGCGGACGAATCAGCCATGGCCCGGGCAATCCCGAAATCCATGACCTTGATGGTGTCCGAGTCTTCGCAGAACATCACATTCGCGGGCTTGATATCCCGGTGGACGATTCCTGCCCGGTGGCTGTACTCGAGGGCCGAGAGCACGCCCAGGGTGAAGTCGATGGCATGGTCAATGCTGACTTCCTTCGCGCGGATCAGATCCCTCAGGGTCTTCCCGGACACGAATTCCATCACGATGTACGGCACGCGGACGGTGTCCTCGGGGCCGCCCGGCACCGCGTGGTCACCGGTGTCGTAAATGGCAACAATCGAAGGATGGTTCAAGGCTGCCACGGCCTGGGCTTCGCGCTTGAACCGTGCCTGGAACTGCGGATCCCGGGCAAGATCCGGGCGCAGCAGCTTGATGGCCACTGTCCTGCCGAGCCGCGTATCAACGCCGCGGTGGACGTCTGCCATGCCGCCGCGGCCAATCAGCTCACCGAGTTCGTACCGTCCGTTGAGGACGCGCTGGGTATTCACTGGAAGGCTGTCCTCTCTGTGCGACGGGAGGCGGGGTGAGTCCGGCACTGTGCGCCTTAGTTCGACGTCGACGTGGTGGGGGTGGGCAGGAGTTCCTGGGCGAGGTGGTACGTCACGACGGACCCGGCGGGCACCTTGCTGCCGGCGCCCGGTTCCGAACTGACGAAGGTCCCGGCCTGCTGCCCGGCGCTGCCGGGAACATCCGCCCCCTTGACCCAACGCAGACCGGCGTCCTCGATGGCCTTCTGTGTTTGCGACTCGGAACTGCCTACGCCGATCGCGGGCACAGAGGACTCCGGGGCCGGTTCCTGGCCCTTGGAATAGGTGACGGTGATGGTCTCGCCGGGAGCCACCGGACCGGACGGTTCGATGTTGGTGACCGTTCCCTCCGGCTTGTCGCTGAACACCGGGTCACCCTTGACGGTGAGCCCCATGCCCACGAGCTGGCTGCGGACGGTGTTGTACGGCTGGCCCAGGTAGGCATCCGGGATCAGGTTGATGGTTTCCGGAGTGGACTGCGTGGGCGTCGGGCTCGCGCTCGAGGCTGTGGGGCTGGCCGACGTGGACGTCGGCGAGGCACTCCGACTGGTGGGTTTGGCGCTGGTCGACGTCGATGAAGACTCGGCCGGGCCGGACGGGGAGAAGATGCCGGCCTGCGTGAGCATGACACCTATCAGCGCGAACAGGACGAGCACGATCAGGGCGATGAGCGGCCACGTCCACGGGCTGCGGCCCTTGCGCTGCGGTTCGTCCACCGGTTCGTCGTAGCGGTCCTGCTCCTCTTCCTGGTCCCAGCTGCGCTGCGCGGCCAGGGCGTCGGCGCGTGACAGCGTGCTGTGCGGACCCGTGGCTGCGGCAGCTGCCGCTCCTGCCGCGAGCCCGGCTGCAGCGCCGGCGCCGGCGGCGCCAACCACCGGAAGTGCGGAAGTCGTCGTCGTCGATTTGTCCTTTTCAGGGGATTCGATGACGCCGGTTGCGGCGGTGGGGATATCCACCGGCGCGGTGATCGGCCCCGTGGCCGCCTCGAAGAGCAGCATTCCGGGGACGGCGGCGTGCGCAGCGGCGATGTCACCGTTACGGATGGCTTCCGCTGCCTCGGACAGCTTGATGGCGTTGGCCGGGCGGTTCTTGGGGTCCTTGGCGAGCATGGACATCAGGAGGGCCCGTACCGGCGTCGGCAGGGTTTCGGGAAGGGGCGGCGGGGCGTCGTTCACCTGGGCAAGCGCGATGGCGATCTGCGATTCACCGGAGAACGGACGGTGTCCCGTGAGGCACTCGTAGCCGATGACGCCGAGGGAGTAGATGTCCGAGGCGCCCGTGGCCGTCTGGCCGGTGGCCTGTTCCGGTGCGAGGTACTGGGCGGTGCCCATGACCTGTCCGGTCTGGGTCAGCGGGACCTGGTCCGCCAGCCGGGCGATGCCGAAGTCGGTCACCTTGACGCGGCCGTCCGGGGTGATCAGCAGGTTGCCGGGCTTGATGTCGCGGTGCACCAGGCCCTGTGAGTGGGCCACGGACAGGGCGCGGGCAGTCTGGGCGATCATGGACAGCGTACGGTCCGGGGACAGCACCTGTTCGCGCTCGATGATGCTGCTCAGCGGATGGCCCGGGACCAGCTCCATCACGAGGTAGGCCGAGCCCTCTTCTTCGCCGTAGTCAAAGACATTGGCGATGCCGACGTGATTCAGCAGCGCCGTGTGGCGCGCCTCGGCACGGAAGCGCTGGAGGAACCCGGGATCGCCCGTGTACTCCTCTTTGAGCACCTTGATGGCGACAATCCTGCCAAGGATAAGATCCTTGGCTTTCCAGACTTCTCCCATCCCGCCAATCGCAATACGCGTGGTCAGCTGGAATCTCCCGCCGAGGGTGATTCCCGATGTAGGCCTCACTTATTCAACACCGCCTCAAAAATCTTCTTCGCGTTCGGACTGGTTAGCTGTGCGCCGGTAGTGATGTCCACGCCCTGCATGACGATGGTCACCGACACCTGCGGGTCGTTGGCCGGGGCGAACCCCGTAAACCATGAGTTGTTCAAGCCGTCGGTTCCCAGCTCGGCAGTACCGGTCTTGCCGGCCACCTGGACGCCGGGAACGGCGGCCCCGCGGCCGATGCCTTCACTGACCACGCTGGTCATCCACTCGGTAATCTGCCGCGAAATCTCGGGGCTGGTGGACGTCCGGAGGACTTCGGGCTTCGGTTCGCTGATGATGCGCAGGTCCGGTGACCGCACGGTCTTGATCAGGTTCGGCTGCATCTGGACACCGCCGTTGGCGATGGCCGAGGTCATCAGCGCGATCTGCAGCGGCGTGGCCCGAACATCGCGCTGGCCGATGGCGGACTGTGCGAGCCCGGCCGGGTCCAGCTGCTCCGCCGGGAAGGCCTTCTTGGCGTAGTCCAGCTTCAGCTGGTCGCCGAGGTCCTCGCCGAAGCCGAACTTGGCGGCCTGATCGGCGATGGCTTCCTGGCCCAGGTCCCGGGCGATGTCTGCGAACGGAGTGTTGCACGACTGCTGCAGGGCAAAGGCGAAACTCGCCGTGTTCTGGGTGTAGCAGTTGCCGCCGGCGTAGTTCGGCAGCTTGTACTGGATGCCGGGGAAGCTCATTTCGGCGGGGTTGGGCAGGACACTGTCCTTGTTGTATTTGCCCGAGCTGAGCGCCGCCGCCGTGTCGACGAGCTTGAAGACGGAACCCGGCGCCAGGAGCGCGCCGGTGGGGCCGCTGACGTTCTGGTTCAGGTTGATGCCAGGGATTTTGTTCAGCTCGTTGTAGTTCGCCGCCTCGGCATCAGCGTCCTGCGTTGCGATCAGGTTCGGGTCGTACGAAGGTTTGGACACCATGGCCAGAATGTTGCCCGTCTTCGGGTCCGTCACCACAATGGAGCCCCGCTGGCCGTCCGGAATGGAGTCGTAGGCAAGCTTCTGGAGCGCCGGATCAATGGTGAGTTCAACCGAGGCGCCCTTGGGCTGGTTGCCGAGGAACAACTGGCCGATGCGGTCCAGGAAGAGCTGGTCGGAGCTGCCGGCCAGCTGCTCGTTCAGCGCGCTTTCCAGCCCGGTGACACCGTAGTTCTTGGAGAAATATCCCGTGATGCCGGCATACAGTTCGGGCTCCGTGTAGGTCCGCTGGAATTTGCAGCTTTCCGATGCCGCGACGGACTGCGCGATGGGCTTTCCGCCGACGATGATGGCGCCGCGGTCGTTGCAGTAGTTCTGCAGGATTGCACGCTTGTTCCAGGGGTTTGCCTGCAGTTCATCGGCACCCACCACCTGGACATAGCTGAGGGCGCCGAAGATCAGCGCGAACATGGCTACCGCGGCGATCCATGAATTCCGAATTGCGTGGTTCACAGTTGTTTCACCGCTTCAGTTGGCGCGTCGGGATGGGCGGAGGAAGGCTGACGGCCCGGCTGCTTGGCCGGCCGCGGCGGGGAAGACGGAGCAGGCTTCTTTTCACCGGGCTCCGCGCCTTGCGGCATGGGCGTGGTGTCCACCGGACCGCGGGCGGTGTGCGAAATCATCAGGAGCAGGCCAACGATGATCCAGTTCGCCAGCAGCGAGGACCCGCCCGCGGCCAGGAACGGCGTGGTGAGCCCGGTCAGCGGGATCAGGCGCGTGACGCCGCCGATCACCACGAAGCACTGCAGGGCGATGGCGAAGGACAGCCCGCAGGCCAGCAGCTTCCCGAAAGCATCCCGGGTGCCCAGTGCTGCACGGAAACCCCGCGTGAACAGGAGCAGGTACATCAGCACGATGGCGAAGAGGCCGATCAGGCCGAGTTCCTCGCCGAAGGAGGCGATGATCATGTCGCTGTTGGCAAACGGCACCAGGTTCGGCCGCCCCTGGCCGAGTCCGGTACCCACGAGGCCGCCGTTGGCCATGCCGAACAGGCCCTCGACGATCTGCAGGCTGCCGCCGTACTGGCGTCCGTACACCTCGTCCGTGAAGGCGTTGAGCCAGCCGTCGATGCGGAGCCCCACGTGGGAGAAGACCCGGGAGGCAACGAAGCCGCCGCCGAGCAGCAGTCCCACACCGATGATCACCCAGCTGATCCGGCTCGTGGCCACGTAGATCATCACGATGAAAAGTCCGAAGAACAGCACCGACGAGCCGAGGTCGCGCTGGAAAATGAGAACCCCGATGCTCACCAGCCACGCGGTGATCATGGGTCCCATGTCCTTGAAGCGCGGGAACTGGAGCGGCCCGATCTTGCGGCCTGCCAAAAGGATGAGGTCCCGGTTGGACGAAAGATACCCGGCGAAGAATATGGCCAGCGTGATCTTGGCAATTTCGCCCGGCTGGAAGGTCATCGGGCCGATCTTGATCCACACGCTGGCGCCGAGAATCTCACCCGCGGAGATGCCCGGTACGAGCGGCAGAATCAGGAGCAGGGCACTCACGGCAAGGGAAATATATGTGAACCGGCGCAGGATCCGGTGGTCCTTGAGGAACCAGATGACGGCGATGGCCACACCCATGGCCATCAGGGTCCAGCGGAGCTGGTTGTTGCCGGTGTCCTCGCCCACCCGGTCCAGGCGGTGGATCATCGCCAGCCCCAGGCCGTTCAAAGCAACGACCAGGGGAAGTATTACCGGGTCGGCATATTTTGCCCGGATCCTAAGCACCACATGGAAGACGAGCGCGGCCGCAGCGAGCAGGCTGGACTGGAACCAGAAGTCCGAGTCGAAGGCTTTCTGCTGGTCAACGCCGACGAGGGCGTTGGCGCCGATGCCCACGGCAAGAGCCAGGACCAGGAGTGCCAGTTCGGTATTCCGTCGTGGCTTGGGGGTGGCCTCAATCTGCGTCATTTGGCCTCCTCACAAGTATTGGCGGACGGGCTGGGCGTGGCGGATGGCTTGGCGGTTCCGGGCGGTGCCGCGGTGCCGCTTGGTGCAGGCTCGGCGCCCGATGCGGACGGCGAAGCGGTTGACGGCGTGGCCGTCGGGCTGGCGCATTCGTCCGCCGGCGATGTTGTGCCGGTCAGATCGAGGTTCTTGACGATCCGCTGTGCGTCGTAGAGGTCGCGTGCCGGGACGGTCTGGCGGACCCGCTGCTGCGAGAATTCCGGAAGGTCGGACATGCGGATGTCCGTCACCGTCTCCAGCGTGGAGAGCTGGATGGGTCCCAGCCGCTGCGACACGCCGTTGAAGATGGCAACCCGCTGGTCGTATTCGCCGATGTAATAGCGCGTTTGAGTCCAGGCATACCCGAGCCACAAACCGACGCTCAGGATGACCAGGAGTGCGGCGGCCGTTGCGATGGTGACCCAACGGCGCGGCTTGGCGGCCGGCTTGTATTCGTCGGTTTCCTCGCGGCCCTGATCCGACTTGTGGGTGAGGACTGTGGCTGCGCGGCGTGCGACAGTCCGGCCGGCGATGGTTGGAATCGACCCGGATTCGGCGGCGGCAGCGGCTGCTCCGACAAGTTCATGCGGACGCGTGGAAAGTTCCTCGCGGAGTACGGCGGCCGACAGGTGCTCGCCCAGATGCGGGTCCGTGGTGGTGGTGGGTTCACCAGTCTTGGAGGGGTTCTTCGGGCCGGCGTCGTCGTTGCCGGCTTCGCCGGCAGCCCCGGCGTCCGCCCCGGGTGCGGCCGGTTTGTCCCCGGAGGCCGCAGCGGCGTCCGCCCCCGGGGTGGCATCCGCCCCGGCGGCGGCAGCCGGGACGGCCCCGGCGGCCTCTCCGGCGGGCGTGGGCTTTGTGTCCTCCGGGGATGCTGCCGGCGTCCCGGCCAGGGCGGCGGGTTTTGCCGCATCTGTGCTGCCGGCCGGTGGCTGAACGATTTCTACAGCGGCCGTGCGGACGTCGTCGGGCGTCTGTTCGGCGATTTCGAGCATGACCACCGTGACGTTGTCCGGTGCGCCGGCCTCAAGGGTCAGGTCCACAAGGGTTTCGACGCATTCGCGCAGATCCTTGGTTTCGCGGACGGTCCGTTCCACGACGTGTCCCGCCACATAGTTCAGGCCGTCGGAGCAGAGCAGCCATCGTTCGCCGGGTTCAACGTCGAGGGTTGCGAGGTCGAGTTCGGGGCTGGCATCAACATCGCCCAGGACCCGCATCAGGACGTTCTTATGCGGATGGGTTTCCGCTTCCTCGGGGCGCAGACGGCCTTCGTCGATAAGCCGCTGGACAAAGGTGTGGTCGACGCTGATCTGCTTGAACTCGCCGTTGCGCAGGCGGTAGGCGCGGGAGTCGCCGATATGGGCGAAGTGCAGTTTTCCTTCGGCGAGGAGGAGGGCCGTAACGGTGGTTCCCATGCCGGCAAGCTTCGGATTGATGTGCACGAGTTCAGACAGGAGGGAATTGGCGGTCTGGATCTCGTCCGCCAGCACGGTCCCGGCGTCGCCGTCGTAATGACCATGGTCCAGGTGCAGCATGTCCAGGACGGTGGCCGCGGAGGCCACGTCACCCCCGGCGTGTCCGCCCATGCCGTCCGCCACGATCGCCAGGTGCCGGCCGACATAGGCGGAGTCATCATTTTTGGCGCGGATGCGTCCCACGTCCGAGCGGGCGGCGTAGCGCATGATGAGCGGCCGCGTCGGGGCGGGGCCCTTGTCGGCGGGAGTTTCCGGGACGGCCACGGCTATGGCCTCAATTCGATGACCGTCTTGCCGATTCTCACGGGGACACCGAGCTCCACCGGGAGCGCTCGGGTGAGCTGCTGATTGGCCAGGTATGTGCCGTTGGTCGAGCCTAGATCCTCGATGAACCAACGGCTGCCCTGCGGGAACAGCCGGGCGTGCCGGCCCGAAGCGTAATCATCTTCAAGGACCAGCGTGGCCTCCTGTGCACGGCCCAGGAGGATGGGGCTATCTGCCAGTGGAATGGTGTGGCCTTTGAGCGGACCTTCCGTGACAACCAGCTGGCGGGCCTGCTGCTTCGCGGGAGGCGGTGCCGTTTCTGCCAGTTCAGGGTGCTTGCGTACCTGGCGGGCGGTGGGAGCACCCATCGCCGCCTTCCTGCCGATCATCAGGTCCCGTCGCATGGCAGACACGATGCTGAAGATGAGGACCCACAGCAACAGGAGGAATCCGAAGCGCAGGGCCGTAATGGTCAGTTCGCTCACGGGCGGCCACCGGAGTCGGCGGGCAAAAGGCGGAAGATGATTTTGGTCCGTCCCATCGTGATGGTGGAGCCGTCAGTAAGGTCGACGCTGCCGACAACCTTGTGTCCGTTGACGTAGCTGCCATTGGTGGATCCCAGGTCTACGGCTTCTGTGGTGCCGTTTGTGGTGCGTATTTCGAGGTGGCGCCGTGAAACTCCGGTGTCGTCCACCAGGATGTCAGCCTCCGATGACCTGCCGAGGACGATGGAGGCTGCATTGAGCGAATAGCGCTGGCCGTCGATGTCCAGGACCGGCTGAAGGCGGACGGGCTGGCGGCTCGGCGCGGCGGGCACGTTGTTCCGCGGCATCGGCGGGGCTGCGGCGGAACCGGAGGCGTTCTCTGTTTTCGAATCGATCTCGAAGTCACCGGCGCGTATTTCCTCGTCGCGGCGGAAGGAAATGCGGACCGAGCCGCGGAGCGTGTAGCCCTGGCTTCTGACGTGGTTGATTACTACGTCGCAGAGTTCCTCGGCCAGGGGAGTGCCCCATTCCTGGGCCCGCTTGAAGTCGTCCTCGCTGAGGCGGACGTCAAAAACGTTCGGGGCAAGTGTTCGTCCGGCGGCGACGGTGATGGCTTTGTGGTCAACTTCCCGGCGGAGCCGGCTGGCGATTTCCACAGGCTCAACCTGGGCCTTCGAACCGGTGGAGAAGACACCGCGGACGGCCTTTTCGATGCCGCGCTCGACTTTGTCCAGCATTCCCATGGCACCTCTCCTCTCCCTACGGCTGCGGGGCAGCACACGATTCGGAACTCAGTTCACAACATTGCCGGGAGTGCGCCGGGGACGGGCACTCCTACATCTGATACTACTGGCCGGGGCTGTGAATGACCTTAATGCACAACGCCGGGGCGCGGAGATTAGTTCACGGGCGGCTGAGCCGGCCAGGGTCTTCCGGCGTCTCCGCACTGGCGGATCCACGCGCCTGACCGGCGGGATTATTCCGGCCTGCAGGGTGCCCGGAAGGCCGATTGGTGTTTTGCCGTGGTTGTCCGTTATGCTTGATCTCGCTGCTTTTACGAGGTTGGCAGTCCGGATAACGGGCTTCCTTTCCAGTGAAAGAAGTTGCGCGCGAGTGGCGGAACGGCAGACGCGCTGGCTTCAGGTGCCAGTGTCCGAAAGGGCGTGGGGGTTCAAATCCCCCCTCGCGCACGCAAATGGAAGAGCCCCGGTCTTAGGACCGGGGCTCTTCCGCTTTCAACCATACGCTCCGAGGGTTATAGGACCACGCTCCGACCTCATTTCCCCGCCGCGCGACGTCGATCGCGCCAGC
Source organism: Arthrobacter sp. CC3 (assembly GCF_039907775.1). NCBI lineage: Bacteria > Bacillati > Actinomycetota > Actinomycetes > Micrococcales > Micrococcaceae > Arthrobacter > Arthrobacter sp. CC3. The sequence continues at coordinate 49,326 of NZ_JARCCY010000016.1, read as the reverse complement.
CCCCATCTAAGTGACAGTTAACTTCGCTGAAACGGCTCAAGCAGATTCCTGAAACAACCGTTCCATAGTGTCGGTGCCAGACGGCCCCCGGGGGCCGCTTTCACACGTGACCGCCTCCCGATTTGGAGTAGATAATGACGGCTTTCAGTTCGGACAAAGGACCGCTGCGCCCATCGCGGCGGATGGTGCTGGCAGGATTTTCGTCGGCCGCCCTGGTGGCGCTGACCGGCTGCGCAGCCGAATCCGGCGCGACGGCTCCGGCCGCTTCAGGTACGGCTTCCGGGGCGGCCGCCGAGTTCGGCACGCTTGAGGTCCAGCTTTCGTGGCTGAAGAACGCGGAATTCGCCGGTGAGTATTTTGCCGACAGCAAGGGCTACTACAAGGACGCGGGCTTTAGCGCAGTCAACCTGATTGCCGGCGGCCCGGGCGGGGCATCGGCGGAGACCATGGTCCTGTCCGGCAAAGCCCTGGTGGGCACCTCCTCGCCGGTGGGCGTTGCGCCGGTGGTCCTCAACGAGGGTGCGCCGCTGAAGATCATCGGCTCCACCTATCAGAAGAACCCGTTCACCATCGTGTCGCTGGCGGCCAACTCCATCACCGCCCCGGAAGACCTCATCGGCAAGAAGATCGGAGTCCAGGCAGGCGTCAACGAAACGTTGTTCGATGCCCTGCTGGAGGTCAACAAGATCGACGCGTCAAAGGTCACCAAAGTACCGGTGCAGTACGATCCGCAGCCGCTGCTGAACGGCGACGTCGAGGGCTTCTTCGCGTACCTGACCAATGAGGTGCTCACGCTTGAGCTGGGCGGGCACAAGACGGCGGTCCTGCCGTTCGCGGACAACGGCCTGCCTTTCATTGCCGAAAGCTTCGTGGTTACCGAGGAATCCATCAAGGACAAGAGGCCGGAGCTGAAGGCGTTCCTGGTGGCCACCATCAAGGGCTGGAAGGATGCCCTGGCCGATCCGGCGGAATCGGCGCGGCTTGCCGTTGAGGTCTACGGCAAGGAGCTGGGCCTGACCATGGCCAAGGAGAAGGGCCAGGCGGAAGCCCAGAACACCAAGCTCATTGCCACGCCGGAGACGGACAGCAACGGCCTCTTCACTGTGTCCAAGGAGCTGATGGACAAGAACATCGAGATCCTCAAGCTCGCCGGCTACGACACCACCGCGGACGCGATCTTCGACCTGAGCCTCCTCGACGAGGTCTATGCCGAAAACCCCGACCTTAAGTAGGACGCATGACTGAAGTGAGCACGGACGTCGTCGCCGGAGGACTGCTCTCCGGGACGGGCATATCGCTCAGCAACCTGGGCAAGAGTTTCCGGATGGGGCGGAAGAGCGTGGTGGCACTGGAGGACGCCAACCTGATGACGTCCAAGGGAACGTTCCTCTCCCTGCTGGGACCCTCCGGATGCGGCAAGTCCACCATCCTGAGGATTCTTGCCGGCCTGGAAACCCCCACCACCGGACAAGTGACGGTGGACGGTCACACGCCGGCCGAGCTGCGGACGCGGCATGAACTGGGGATCGCCTTCCAGGATCCGGCTTTGCTGCCCTGGCGGAGCGTGGTGTCCAACATCCGGCTGCCTTTCGAGGTGGCCGGGCTCCCCGTTGACCACGCAATGGTGGATGACCTGGTGGAGTTGATCGGTCTGAAGGGCTTCGAAAAGGCAAAGCCGGCCCAGCTGTCCGGAGGCATGCGGCAGCGGGTGTCCATCGCCCGTGCCCTGGCGCTCAAGCCGTCGGTGCTGCTGCTTGATGAGCCTTTCGGTGCACTGGACGACATGACCCGCCAGCGGCTGAACCTTGAGCTGCTACGGATCTGGACGGAGAAGCCTGCCACGACCCTGATGGTCACCCACGGCATCGCCGAGGCCATGTTCCTCTCCGACGTGGTGGCTGTGATGAGCGCCCGCCCGGGCCGGATCAAGGAGATCATCACCGTGGACCTGCCCCGTCCCAGGACTCCGGAGATGATGCGCACGCCGGAGTTCCACGCGCTGTGTGACCGTGCGTCCGAGCTCTTGTTCGGCGACGCCGGCGCGCCACTTGAGGAAGTGGAGTCACCGTGACACGGCCCTTTCTGTTAAGTGCGAGGCTGTTAAGTACGACGGCGGCCCGGCCGCTGCCGCCGTGGGCCGCGGCCGCGATCGGCGTGTCAGCCACGGTTGCGCTCTGGTGGCTGGCCGCCGCAACGGTGCTTTCCGGGGTGGGCGCCAGTGCGGACGGTTCCGGCGGTGCCGTGCCGACGCCGCCGGAAGTCCTGGGGCAACTGGCGCGCGACGGCGTCGGGTTTTACTGGCCCAACCTGGCGGTGACAACGGCCGAAGCGTCCGCGGGGTATCTGTGGGGGAACGCCGCTGCACTGCTGCTGTCCGCGAGCGTCCTGGTGCTTCCGTCCCTGGAACGGCTGGTCACCCAGCTGGCGGTGATCAGCTATTGCCTGCCCATCGTGGCCATCGGGCCGCTGGCCTTCATCGTCATCGGCTCGCCCGCACGCGGGGAATCGTCCGGCACGGCCGTCCTCTTGGCGGGCATCTCGGTTTTCTTCACCACCGTGGTGGGCGCGCTGGCGGCGCTGAAGAGCGCGGACCGGGCCAGCCTGGACCTCGTGGCGGTCTACGGCGGGGGACGGCTGATGCAGTTGGTGAAGGTCCAGCTCATCTCCGCATTGCCTGGGATCCTGAACGCGTTGAAGATCGCCGTCCCGGCCGCCGTCCTGGGCGCCGTGCTGGGCGAATACGTGGGCGGCGTGGACCGGGGCATCGGACCTGCCCTCGTCAACGCGCAACAAAACCTCGAGATCGCCAGGGCCTGGGGTGTCGCTCTGGTGGCGGGACTGCTTGCCGGGGCCGGCTATGGAGCCTTCGCGCTGCTGGCGCGGTTCGTGGCTCCGTGGTCCTCCGGGCGCCAGGCGGCATCATGAATGCCGGCCGTATGAAGACGGGTCCGGCTGCCGGACTGGCCGCACTGAAAGGTGCGGGCCGCGCGGGGGTGGGCCTGCTGGTTTCCCTGGCCGTGGTGCTGCTGCTGTGGGTGGCGCTGCTCAAGATCTTCAACATCTCGCCTTTTGTCGGCAAGGGCCCGCTGGACGTGGTCAACTTCCTGTTCGCTGTGCCGGCCGCGGAAACCAACCGTCAAGCTGTCCTGCAGAACCTCGGCCAGACCATGGTGGACGCCTTCCTCGGGTTCACCGCGGGAATGGTGGGCGCCGTGGTGATTGCCGGTGTGTTCGTCCTGTTCCGCGGTGTGGAGAACGCCCTGATGCCGGTGGCCATGCTGCTGCGCTCCGTTCCGCTCGTGGCGCTGGCGCCCATCATCATCCTGGTCTTCGGCCGGCAGGAACCGGCGGTCGCAGCGATCGGCGGAATCGTGGTGCTGTTCCCCGCCCTGGTCACCCTTGTGTTCGGGCTGCGCTCGGCGTCCCCGGCCATGCTCGAAGTCATCGACGTCTATGGCGGATCACGCTGGACCGCCCTGCTGAAAGTGGCCCTGCCGTCGTCCCTGCCGGCCTTCTTCACCGCCGTGAAAGTCTCCATTCCCGGGGCTATCACCGGCGCGCTGCTGGCGGAGTGGCTCGCCACGGGGAAGGGGATCGGCTACGCCATCATCTCTGCCGTGTCCCGGGCAAGGAACAACGAGGTGTGGGCGTCAGTGGTGGTGATCACCCTGGTGTCGATCATCCTCTACACCGTGGTGGCGCTGCTCGAGGAGGCCATGCTGCGGCGGTCCGGGAGGTTGCCGTCGGCGTCCGGGTGACCCGCCGTCGTCGTCCGTTCCTTGAGGAAGTACACCAGGCCGGCGGCGAGGGTGGATGCCGCCGCCAGGGCGAACAGTCCCGGCACCACGCTTCCGGTCTGTTCCTTGATGATGCCGAAACCGAACGGCGCCACGAAGCCGCCCAGGTTGCCGAGCGAGTTGATGATGGCGATGGCCGGTGCCAGGACCAGGGGATGCAGGCCCGACTGGGGAATGGTCCAGAACAGCGGGGACGCGCTCTTGAAACCCATCGCGGCCACGGCCAGGAACACCAGGGCCAGGACCGGAGTGGCGACGGCCGCCGCGAACGTTCCCACGGCGGCCACGAGCAGGGCAACCACCAGCAGCGGGCGCTTGGAGGTGGCCTTGTCCTGCCACTTGGCCGCGAAGTACATGGCGACGACGGCGCACACCCAGGGAATGGCGGACAGGAAACCGACGCTCAGGTCCGTGGTGCCGGGGATCTGCTTGACGATGCTGGGCAGCCAGAAGGTGTTGGCGTAGATGGACAGCTGGACCGAGAAGTAGATGCCGCACAGCAGGAGGATCTGCGGGTTCAGCAGCATCTTCCAGCGGTTGATTTTGGTGTCCTGGCTGCCGGTGTGCTGGGCATCCTCGCCGGCGATGGCGCTGATGAGTGCAGCCTTTTCCTTGAGGGTCAGCCATTTGGCGTCCTCGATCCTGGCGTCCAGGAGGAAGTAGACGGTGATGCCAACGATCACTGAGAGCAGTCCTTCGAAACCGAAGAGCCACTGCCAGCCGCGGAATCCCAGCGCGCCCTGGAGGCTGAGCAGCATTCCGGCGATGGGCCCCGACAGGGCGGCGGCAACCGAGGAACCGGCGATGAAAATGGCGGTGGCCTTGCCCCGCTCGCCGGCCGGTACCCAGCGGGCGAAGTAGAAGATGACGGCGGGGAAGAATCCCGCCTCGGCCGCTCCCAGCAGGAAGCGCAGCACATAGAACATCATTTCGTTCTGCACGAACGCCATCAGGAAGGAAACGATGCCCCAGCTGACCATGATCCTGGTCAGCCAGACCCTGGCACCGAATTTCTCCATCATCACGTTGCTGGGCAGTTCAAAGATCGCGTAGGCGATGAAGAACAGCCCTGCCCCGAAACCGTAGGCTGCGGCGCCGATGCCGACATCCGCTTCCAGGTGCTCGTGGGCGTAGCCGATGTTCGAACGGTTCAGCTGGTTGCAGACGAGCATGACCAGCATGATGGGCAGGACGCGCCGGAAGAACTTCTTGGTGGCAGACGCCAGATCCGTGACAGCGATGTCGACAGACTGCATGGGAAAAATCCTCTGAATCGATGAAAAAGCATGCGCTGCGGGGGACCGGGCGGCCAGTCCTTTGTGGTCCTCGCCACAGCCTTCCCTTTGACTTTATTCAACCGCGGCGATGCGCGTCCAACACGTTTTTTGCATTGCGTGATACCCATGGGGCACTGCGGGGAATCCGGGCGAACTGGCCGGCTCAGGTCCGCGGGCCGACGTCGGCTTTCACCGCCGTGACCGGGCATCCTGCCTCAAGGATGACACGCTGGGCAGTGCTGCCAAGAAAAAGCTTCCCCACCGGGGAGCGGCGCCGGACGCCTATCACCACCAGTTCAATATCTTCCTCGTAGGAGGCGTCGATCATGACGTCCGCTGCGTCAATGCCCTCGTTGGGGCGGAGGGCAGCTTGGACGCCCGCCGCGGCCGCGGCAGCAATGGCTTCGCGGATGTCCGACTCCGCCTCCGCGGAAGCTTCGCCCGCCACCGGGCCCATGATCTGCAGCCCGGTCTTCCTCAGTGCAGCCTCTCCGATGGCGGCACCCAGGGCGGCCCGGCCCTCCTGGCTGGCAACATATCCCACTGCGACGCTCATGCCTGCACCGCCGTCAGGACCGACCCGGACGCAACGAACTGCCGCAGGTTCGCGAGGGTAAGTTCCGCCATCGCCGCCCTCGTTTCGTGGGTTCCGCTGCCCAGGTGCGGCAGGAGGACCACGTTGTCCAGGGCGAGGAGGTCCTCCGGGACTTTCGGCTCCTCCGCAAAGACGTCCAGGCCGGCCCCGGCCAGCCGCCCGGCCAGCAGCGCAGCCACAAGGGCGTCCTCGTCCACCACCGTTCCCCGGGCGATGTTGATCAGGTAGCCGTCAGGACCGATGGCGTCGATGACGTCGGCGTCCACGAGTTTGGCCGAGCCGGACCCGCCCGCGGCGGCGACAATCAGGACGTCGCAACCGGCGGCAAGCTCGCGCGGTGAGGCCTTGTATTCATAGCTGACCCCGTCCACCGGATTGCGGCTGTGGTAACTGATCTCGCAGTCGAATCCTTCCAGCCGGCGGGCGATGACCCGCCCAATCCGGCCGAGCCCCAGGATGCCCACTCTCTTCCCGCTGGCCTTGGTGGCGAGGGGGAAGTTGCCCTTGCTGAGCCAGTCACCGCGGCGGACGAAGCGGTCCGCGGCGCTCACCCGGCGCAGGACGTCGAGGTACAGGGCGATGGCGGTGTCCGCCACGCAGTCGTTAAGGACGTCGGGGGTGTTGCTGACCGTGATGCCGCGCCGGGCGGCCTGGGCAACGTCCGTGGTGTCATAGCCGACGCCGAAGTTGATGACCGCGCGGAGGCCGGGAAGGGCTCGCATCAGGTCCGGGCCGACGCCGAACTTTCCGGAGGTCACGGCGACCTTGAAGGATCCGCCGTGGTGCTGCAGGAATTCCTCCCGCTCGGGGGTGGCGTCGGGGAGGCGCACGGCGTCGTACTCGCTCCGGATGGCTTCTTGGACGGTTGGCATCAGTGGCCCTACCTGCAGGACGGCGGTGTTCTTCATATCTGCACCCTAGGTTTCGGATCCATACGCGTCCAACATGTAAATGGCATGGTTCGATGCCCGAAGTGAATCGATTGAGGCACTCCGGCGGAACCACGCGGATTTCCGGGATGAGTGGTGCCCGTCACAGGGCGCCGGTGCCCGGAGGCGGCCCTGCCGCGCGGCTCCGGCGGCCGGCAGAAACCTTGTGGAGCCTGTGGACCTCAACTAGCTTGAGTCCAGCGCGGCCCGAACGACCTGATCTTGTTGCCCGGTTCCACTGGTGCAAGAGCACCCCCTGCCGCAAACACCCAATTCGGAGGAATCCAATGACGTCTTCTTCAAAGCCCCCATTTCCCGCCGCCTTGCTCAAATGGCCGGCCCTGGCATCCGTCGCGGTGCTCGGTCTGAGCGGCTGTTCAGTGGCCAATTCCGACGCCGGCGCCGCCTCCTCGTCGACGGTGCGCGTGGTGCTCGGCCAGGAGCCGCCCACGCTGGAAGCCTGTGAGTCGAACCTGACGTCCACCGGTGTTGTGGTGCGTTCGAACGTCACCGAACCCCTGATTGAACGCAATCCCACGAGTGGCGAACTCGAGCCCAAGCTCGCCACTGAATGGAAGGCCACCACGGATACCGAGTGGACCCTCAAGCTGCGCGAAGGTGTGACCTTCCAGGACGGCACGCCGTTCAATGCCGAAGCCGCCGCCTTCACCATCGAAAGGGCGGTCAACTCCAAGCTCGGCTGCAACGTGGAAGGCTACGTCTTCGGCGACGCCGACCTCGCCGTGAAGGCCGTGGATGCCACCACCCTGACCGTCACCACTCCCGAACCTGATCCCATCCTGCCGCTGCGCCTTTCATTCCTCGAGGTGGTTCCTACGTCCACCAGCGCCACGGAGAAGGTCCGTGAGCCGATCGGCACGGGTCCCTACAAGATCGAGAAGTGGGACGCCGGCCAGAAGATCACCCTCTCCAGCTGGGACGGGTACTGGGGAGACAAGCCCGCCTATGCCAAGGCCGAGTACCAGTGGCGCTCCGAGAGTTCGGTGCGCGCTGCCATGATCACCAGCGGCGAGGCGGATGTTGCCATGGGGCTGAGCCCGGACGACAACATCGGAGACCTCGGGGTGGACTACCCCAACAACGAGACCGTGGCCCTGCGGCTCGATGCCAATGAGGCGCCGCTCAACGACATCCGTGTCCGCCAGGCAGTCAACTACGCCCTCGACAAGGAGGGAATCGTCAACTCGCTCTACCAGGGCAAGCACCAAGTGGCCGCACAGCTGGTTCCCGAAGGCATCGTGGGGCACAACTCAGCGCTGAAGGCCTGGCCGTTTGACCTGGACAAGGCGAAGTCCCTCGTTGCCGATGCCAAGGCCGACGGTGTTGATACGTCCGCTCAGATCTCGCTGGTAGTCCGGAGCGCGCAGTTCCCCAAGATCACCGAACTCGGCCAGGTCCTCCAGGAGCAGCTGAGCCAGGCCGGCCTGAACGTCAAGCTCAAAATGCTCGAAACCAGCCAGCACCTGACCTACCAGGTCCGTCCGTTCCCCGATGATGAAGGCGCGGTGGCCCTGATGACCCAGCACGGCAACCAGGCCGGCGATGCAGCCTTCACCGTGGACCAATACATGCTGTCCACCGGAGCCCAGAGTTACTTCGGCACCCCCGAGTTCGACGCCATGATCAAGAAGGCGGATGCGGCCTCCGGCGACGAGCGGAAGAAGGCCTTTGAGGACATCTTCGCGTACCAGAACGACAAAGTGGTCCAGTTCGCCCACATCTCGCACCAGACCGGCATCATCGGCAAGGCGAAGTCCGTGAAGTACACGCCCAATTCGTCCAGTGGCGACGAGCTGCGTGTTTCGGAAATGACCCCGGCAAACTAGCCCGGACCCGGAGATAAGGACAGCCATGCTGATCTACTTGAGAAAGCGGATTGTCTCCAGCGCCTTGCCGCTGGTGGTGGTGATTGTTGGTGTGTTCGCGCTGGCCAGGATGACGGGAAACCCCGCCAGCCTGTACCTGCCGCTGAATGCCACCCAGCAGATGCGCGACGATTTCACCGCACGCAACGGACTGGACCAGCCGCTGCTGGTGCAGATGGCCGACTACTTCGGCGGCGTGCTCCGGCTCGATTTCGGGCAGTCGCTGCGCACGGGTCAGGATGCCGCGGCCATGGCACTGCGGGCTTTCCCGGCCACCCTGCAGCTGGCCGCCACCACCATGGTGCTGGCCGTGCTGCTGGCGCTGGTGGTCGGGTGCTGGGCTGCACTGAAGCCCAACGGCATCGCGGACCGCATCTCAAGTTTCGTCTCCATGGCTGCCGCCTCGATTCCGGACTTCTGGCTGGCAATCGTGGGCATCTGGGTCTTCGCCATCACCCTGGGCTGGCTCCCGACATCTGGTGTGTCGGGGGCCGGCGCCTGGGTATTGCCCATCGCCACGTTGCTCCTGCGGCCGTTCGGCGTGCTGGTCCAGATTGTCCGCGGCTCCATGGTCTCAGCCCTCTCGGAGCCTTACATCAAACTGGCCCGCAGCCGCGGCGCGGGCCAACTCCGGGTGGTCACGCACCACGCACTGCGCAACGCTGCCGCGCCCGCACTGACGGTGGCCGGCGACCTGACCGTGGGCCTCGTGAACGGCGCGGTGGTGGTGGAGACCATCTTCGGCTGGCCGGGCATTGGAAAGCTCATGATCGATTCGATCCTGCAACGGGACTTCGCTGTCCTGCAGGCCGCCGTCCTGCTCACCGCCGTCGCGATCTTTGCCCTGAACATCCTTATCGACATGGGCTACGCGCTGCTGGACGCGCGCGTCCGTCCCGTCACGGTCAAGGCCTAGGAGTAGCCATGAAGAGTTCACTGACTGAGGGCACGGCACCGGAAACGCTGCCGGCGGCCCTCGAACCCCAGAATGAAAAGAAGGACGGAAAACAGGATGGAAAGCTGAGCCTCTTCCGTCTCCTGCTCAAGGACCGCTTTGCCACCGTCTCTGCGCTGATCCTGGTCTTCATCGGCCTGACCGCGCTCGTCGGACCTGCGCTGATGGGTGATCTGGCCACCAAACAGAACCTGCTGTTCGCCAACAAGGCACCCTTCACGCTGGCGCACGGCTGGGAATACTTCCTGGGCAGCGATTCCCTGGGCCGCAGCATGCTGGCCCGGCTGGTCGTGGCGAGCCGGACCACCCTGTCCGTCGCCTTGCCAGCGGTGGCCGTGGCCCTGGTGGTCGGCTCCCTGTGGGGCGTGTGGGCTGGCTATCACCGGGGCTGGCGGGAGAACGTTTCCATGCGCATCGCCGACGTGATCATGAGCTTCCCCTCCCTGCTGCTCGCCGTCGTCGTGCTTTATGTCTTCAGCCCCAGCGCAGCGAACATCGTGCTGATCCTGGCCCTCACCCGCATCCCGATCTACCTGCGCACCGCCCGCGCCGAATCGGCGGAGCTGCAGAGCCGGACGTTCGTGGATGCGGCGCGCACATTCGGTGCCAAGCCCAATGCCATCATCGCCCGGCACGTCATTCCCGTGGTGCTGCCGACGCTCCTGACGCTGGCCACCCTCGAGTTCTGCTATGTCATGCTCGCCGAGTCCTCGCTGAGCTTCCTGGGCATCGGCATCCAGCCGCCGGACGTCAGCTGGGGCCTGATGGTCTCCCAGGGCAGGCAGTACCTGCAGACCGCCTGGTGGCTCTCGATTTTCCCGGGCGTCGCCATCGTGGTCACCACCATCGCCGCCAACGTCCTCGCCGCCTGGCTGCGGATCGCCACCGATCCGGCCCAGCGCTGGCGCCTGGCACTACCCCGCAAGCGGCTGATCGCCCGTATCCCAGCCAAGGAGGCACAGCCGTGAAAACAGCTGCCCAACAAGCCCCTATCCAGCGCGCCGGCGAAGCTGCCGGCGCTGCCACCGGCCAGGCCAAAGCGCACGACGTCGTCCTGCAGGTCCGAGACCTTGCCGTGGACATCCGCACGCACCGCGGCACCGTGCGCGCCGTCAACAGCGTGGCATTCGAAGCCCGTGCCGGGGAAACCCTGGCGCTGCTCGGCGAGTCAGGGTGCGGAAAGTCCATGACAGCGAAGGCCCTCGCCGGGATCATGGACCCCGTCTGCGACCTCGCCGACGGCGAGATTGTGCTCAACGGCACCGACCTCGCCGCGCTCAGCGCCAAGGAACGGCGCAAGTTTGCCGGGCCCGAGCTGGGCATCGTTTTCCAGGACGCGCTGACTGCCCTGAACCCCGTCTATACGGTGGGGACGCAACTGGGCGAGGCCTTCCGCATCCACCGCGGGCTGAACGCCAAGCAGGCGCGGGCTGAAGCGATTGACCTGATGAAACGCGTCGGCATCCCCGAGCCGGAATCCAGGGTCAATTCCTACCCGCACCAGTTCTCCGGCGGCATGCGCCAGCGCATCCTCATCGCCATGGCCGTGGCCCTCAACCCGCGCCTGCTGATCGCCGATGAACCCACCACCGCACTGGACGTCACGGTCCAGGCACAGATCATGCAGCTGCTGCGGAAGCTCCGTGAGGAGGGCCAGATGGCCGTCATCCTCATTACTCACGACCTTGCGGTGGTGGCCGAGGAGGCCGACTCCGTGGCCGTGATGTACGCCGGGAACGTGGTGGAAAGCGGACCCGTCTCCGAAGTTTTCGCCGATCCGCGCCATCCGTATACAAAGGGACTGCTGGAGTCCGTCCCCGTCCACCTGGAGCGCGGCGCCAAGCTGAAGTCCATCGCCGGCAGCCCGCCGGAGCTCCACGACATTCCCGCCGGCTGCGTCTACCAGTCCCGCTGCCCGCTGGTGCAGGACATCTGCCGGGCCGAGCGGCCCGTGCTCCGCCCGGCAGCCATCCCTTCCGGCACGGAGCCGCGGCCTGCCCGCACGGCCGCCTGCCACTTCAGCGAGGAGATCAACAATGTCTGAGCCGCTTCTGACAATCGACGGAGTCACCAAGACCTTCCACGTGGCCAGGAGCGCCACTGGGAACACAAGGCTCAAGGCCCTGGACGGGATCAGCCTGACTGTCGGCAGGGGCGAGACCCTGGGGCTGGTGGGCGAGTCCGGCTGCGGCAAGTCCACCTTGGCGCGGACCCTGATGATGCTGGAAACACCGGATGAAGGAACCGTGACCTTCGAGGGAACCAACCCCTTCGGGCTTCGCGGGAAGGAACTGCTGAGCTGGCGGCGGCGCGTGCAGATGGTCTTCCAGGACCCGTTCGCGTCCCTGAACGCCCGGATGAACGCCGGCGACATCATCGCCGAGCCGTGGGCCACCCACCGCGGCCTCTACCCGACGTCCCGGGAGCGCCAGGCGCGGGTGAGTGAGCTGCTGCACATGGTGGGGCTGCGTCCCTCAGACGCCAGGAAGTCGCCGCAGGAATTTTCCGGCGGGCAGCGCCAGCGCATCGGCATTGCCCGGGCCCTGGCGCTGAACCCGGACGTCATCATCCTCGACGAGCCGGTCTCGGCACTGGACCTTTCCGTCCAGGCGCAGGTCCTGAACCTGCTCAATGAGCTCCAGCAGGAACTCGGCGTTTCCTACATCTTCATCTCCCACGACCTGACCGTGGTCCGCCATGTGGCGGACCGGGTGGCCGTGATGTACCTCGGACGGATCATTGAGACCGGGGCCACCGAGGAAGTCTTTGACCATCCCCGCCACCCCTACACGGCGGCCCTGATGTCGGCGTCCCCGAAGCTGGACGTCAGCGGAACCAGGCGGGACAGGATTGTCCTCCAGGGTGAGCTGCCCTCTCCGCTGGATCCGCCGTCGGGCTGCCGCTTCCGGACGCGCTGCTGGAAAGCCCAGGACATCTGCGCCGAAGTATCACCGGAACCGCAGGTCCTGGCCGCCCCTGACGGTACGAAGCATGTTGCAGAATGCCATTTCCCGCTCGACTCCATCAAAGGCCTGACCGGCGCCGCTGCACCTGCCGCTGCTGTGCCCGTCCAGTGAGTGGTCCCGAGTGACCGGTGCCGAATATGCCCTCATCGCCGGGGTGGTCTTCCTGGCCGCATGCCTGCAGGCGTCCAGCGGCTTCGGCATGGGCATGCTGGCAGCGCCGGTGATCGCGATGGTGGATCCGGCGCTGCTTCCCGCCACGCTCATCCTCCTGGCCCTGCTGGTCACCGTCATGGTCACTGTGCGGGAGCGGCAAAGCCTGGACCTCCGTGGCACGGGCTGGGCCCTGGTAGGACGGATTCCCGGGAGTTTCCTGGGGGCGTGGCTGGTGACGGCACTGTCCCGCGAGGGCCTGGCCTGGGTGGTGGTGGCCGTGGTGCTGAGCGGTCTGGCGCTGGCGGGCCGCGGCTGGGCTCCCCGGCCCGTCCGCGCCAACCTGATCGCGGCCAGCGCAGCCTCCGGCATCATGGGCACCGCCACCTCCATCGGGGGACCGCCCATGGCCCTGGTGTGGCAGGGACACGACGGCCCCCGGTTGCGCGGCACGATGAGTGCCTTTTTTATGGTGGGATCGTCGATTTCGATGCTGATGCTGTGGATGACCGGAGCTGTCACCGCGGAGATGCTTTTGCTGGCGCTGTGGATGGTTCCGGCGGCCGTCTGCGGCTACGCGGCATCCCGGTTCGTGAACCGCTTCCTCAACGCCGCACGCCTGAAGGCCCTGGCCCTGGGTGCGTCGGCGCTGGGAAGCGCCCTGCTGATCGTGCAGCTGGTCCTGGCGGCTACGTAGACGGGACGGGACCAGCAGCCGGGACGGGCCGCGGCACCAGGTTAACGAGCTCCCCGCCCCGTGCGAGCAGCCCGATGTTGGCGGCAATATCGGCCGCCCTGCGTTCAAAGGTGGTGCGTGCATGGCCGGAATGGTGCGGGGTCAGCACGGTGTTCTGCAGGGACGCGAAGGGCAGTTCAGCGGGCGGAATCACGCCGTCCGCGGGTGATCCCCACCAGACGTCGAGGCCGGCTCCGGCGATCCGCCGCTCCTTCAGGGCCGCGTACAGTGCCGCCTGATCCACCACCGGCCCGCGTGCCACGTTAATAAGGAACGCTGAGGGTTTCATGGCGGACAGTTCCGCCGCCCCGATCATCCCCTCCGTGCCGGAATCCAGCGGCACGGTCACCACCACGACGTCGGACGCCGCCAGGAGCCCGTGGAGTTCGTGGTTTCCGCCCACCCAGTCGAGGCGGACCCCCGGCGGCAGGGCGGCTGCCGGATTGCGCCGCACAGCGCGGACCTTCATGCCCAGCGCTCCGGCCACGCGGGCGACTTCGGCTCCGATGGACCCCAGGCCCACCAGGCCCAGTGTCAGGTCGGCGAGGACGGGATGGAACGGCACGTCGCGGTCCGTTGCGATGGTCCGCCACTGCCCCTGGCGGACGTCCCGGTCGGCGGCAGCGACATTGCGCGACAGCATCAGGGTGACCATCAGGACGTGCTCGGCGATGGGCCGTGCGTGATGGAAGGTGTTGGCCACCAGGGCTGACGGCAGCAGGTGCGGGAAGGAAATCTTGTCGTAGCCAGCACCCGTCACATGGACCAGGCGCACACGGCCGGCAGCTTCCGCTTCCGCTGGGCCCAGGGAGGAGCAAACCACGACGTCGGCGCCCGCCAGGGCGTCCAGCCGGCGGTCCGGAGTCCAAGCCGCCGCCATGTCCCACTGGTGAGTGCCGCCGTCGACCTTTAACTGGTCCTCGAAGCGGCTGATAATGGGGTCGGTGACCACGATCTTCAGTGATTTAGGACCATCCGGAGCCTGGTCCGCGGTGTTTACCACCGGGGGCCCTGGAGCTCGTAGGAGGGGTGGAGCCGCTGCATGTAGCCGGTGTCGTCCCGGCTCCTGATCCCGCAGTCCAGGTACTGGCGGTGCAGGCGTTCCAGGGCGTCGCGGTCCACCTCGACGCCGAGGCCCGGGCCGGTGGGGACCTGGACGGCGCCGTCCTTGAACGTGAACACACCGCCCGCGATGACGTCCTCCGACGGGTCCTTCCAGGGCCAGTGCGTGTCGCAGGCGTAGTCGAGGTTGGGGGTTGCCGCCGCCAAGTGGACCATGGCGGCGAGGCTGATGCCAAGGTGGGAATTGGAGTGCATGGACAGGCCAAGGCCGAAGGTCTCGGTGATGCCGGCCAGGAACTGGGTCCGGCGGAGGCCGCCCCAGAAGTGGTGGTCCGAGAGGATGACGTCCACGGCGCCGGCCGCCACGGCAGGGGCCACATCCGCGAAGCTGACCACGCACATGTTCGTGGCCAGGGGCATGCCGACCTCGCGGCGGACGGCCGCCATGCCTTCGATGCCTGGTGTGGGGTCCTCAAGGTACTCCAGGACGCCGTGCAGTTCCTTGCCCACCCGGATGGAGGTCTCCACTGTCCAGGCGCCGTTGGGATCGATGCGGAGGGGGAGGTCGGGGAACTCGGCGCGGAGGGCGTGGATAGCCGCAATCTCTTCTTCCGGCGGGAACACGCCGGCTTTGAGTTTGAGCGCGCTGAAGCCGTAGCGGTCCACCATGGTCCGGGCCTGCCGCACAATCCCGGCGGGGTCCAGAGCCGCACCCCAGGCGTCGTCCGCCTGGCCGGGATGGCCCGCCCACTTGTAGAACAGGTACCCGCTGAACTGCACGGAGTCACGGACGGCGCCGCCCAGGAGGTCGCTGACCGGCCGGCCGAGGAGTTTGCCCTGGATATCCAGGGCGGCGACGTCGAACGCGGAGAGCACGCGGTCTGCCGTGCTGGACCCTGTGACCATGCCGCTCATGCCGTGGCCGCCCTGGATGGTGTCCTGCCGGAGTGCCTGGGCGATCCGGCTGCGCAGCAGGTTGATGTTGAAAACGTCCGTGCCGGGCACGGCTGCCGCGGCGAGCCGGAGCCGGGCAATGTGGCCGGCATCGCCGTAGGTTTCACCGAAGCCCGATACGCCGGCGTCCGTCTGGACCTCCACGATGGCCCGCAGCGCAAACGGCTCGTGAACGCCCACTGTGTTCAGCAGCGGCGGGTCCTTGAAGGCCACCGGCGTGATGGAGACGCCGGTGACCCTGGCCTGATTGATGTACTGGGCGGGATCGTATGCCTGGTCCACAGCGCTGTGCTCCTTGATTGGCTCGGGGGTTGATTTACCTGCTCCGTTCACCGACCATAAGGGGAGTCATCGATCCAAGTCCAAGCTAATTTGTGCACTCAACAATTCAGTAAAGGTATGAATGTTTTCCCTACCCCAGTTAGAGGCGTTCGTGGCCGTCGCTGAAGAGCTCCACTTCGGTGCCGCGGCTGAGCGGCTGAACATGACCCAGCCGCCGCTAAGCCGCCAGATCCAGATGCTCGAAAAGAAGCTTGGAACCCAGCTTTTCGGCCGCACCAGCAGGAAAGTGGAGCTGACCGCCGCGGGCGCCACCCTGCTGCCGAGGGCGCGGCAGATCCTGGACATGTGCATCAAGACTGACCTGGATGTCCGCCGGGTTTCCTCAGGCGAAGCAGGTGCCATCACCGTGGGGTACACGGCCATCGCCGGCCAGAGTGCACTGCCGCTGATGCTGCGCCGGGCCGCGGAGGGGATGCCGGGCGTGTCCTTTGTACTCCGGGAACTGGTTTCCACGGACCAGATGGACGGGCTGGTGAAGGGCAGCGTGGACATCGGCCTGCTGCGGCCCATCGTGGCCCGGCCCGGGGTGGTGTCCCGGCCGCTCATGCAGGACCGGCTGGTGGTGGCGCTGCCCGAGGGGAGTTCGCTGCTGGGCAATATGGCGGTGCCGGCGGGTCAGCCGCTGCCGCTGGGGTCCCTGGACAGGCTGCCGCTGCTGATGTACTCCACCAAAGAGGCCCGGTACTTCCACGACCTGGTGCTCCGGCTGTTCGCCAGCGCCGGCGCCCACGCCAACGTCACGCAGTACGCAAGCCAGGTTCCGGCCCTGTTGGCCTTCGTCCAGGCCGGTCTGGGAGTGACGCTTGTCCCCGCCTCGGCCATGGCGTTCGCGCCCGCCGGGGTGGAATTCCACGAGATTGACGGACGGCACGGCATCCAGGAGCTGAACCGCGTGGATCTGGAGCTGGCATGGAACGAAGAGACAGCCAACCCCGCAGTCCTGCGGCTCCTCAAGCTGATCGACACGTTCTGACCGGCTGGCCGACCTTCACGCCTGAGCGGGGGCGCGCTTCCCGGCCGGACACGCGGCCGGTTTCGCCCGGCAGCGGCAGCTGGCCGGGGCTACTGGCGCCCGTCCCTAAGCCGGCGTCTCGAGTTTGCCAGGTGGCTGCGCATGGCAGCCGACGACGACGGCACGTCACCTTCCGCGATGGCCGCATAGATGGATTCGTGCTCGTGGACCACCTGTTCGAAGTGGTCGCGGGCGTAGTGTTCGACGCCGGTCATCAGCCGGGTGCGCGGCATGGCGATCATGGTCTGGCCCAGGGACGCGAGGCAGTCCGAATAAAAGGGGTTTCCCGTCGCCGCAGCGATGGCTTTGTGGAATTCGTAGTCGGACTTCATGGCATGCGCCGGGTGGTCGCCGCTGGCAGTGAACTCCTCCAGGGCGTTCAGGACTGCCTTCAGTTGCCGGTCCGTCCGGTTTCGGGCAGCCAGGGCCGCGGCCTCCGCCTCGACGCCAATGCGGAACTCGAGCAGGTGGAGCCGGTCCTCAAGGCTCGCCACCGGCCGCCCGCCGGGCGAATGCGGATCGCCGTGCGGGGGCGGGGTCAGCGCAAAGCTGCCCCGCCCGCGTTCGGTTTCCACGAGTCCTTCAGCCTGGAGCCGGGTCAGGGCCGCCCGGACCACCGTGCGGCTGACGCCGAACTCGCCAATCAGCGTGTTTTCGCTGGGGAGCTTGTCTCCGGGCTGGATGACGCCGTCAACGATGCGGGTGCGAAGATCGGCGGCGAGGTCCGCGGTCAGGTTCCGGCTCATGCGTTCAAGGTTACGCGCCGAACTCCACGGACTCGGTTGTCCAGGCGCGGGCCTGGTCGCTGAGTGTCACGCCGAGGCCGGGGCGGTCCGGAACCAGCATGCGGCCGTTCTTGGTTTCGAGTCGCTCGTTGAACAGCGGGTCCAGCCAGTCGAAGTGCTCCACCCACGGTTCGCGCGGGTAGGCGGCGGCGAGGTGCAGGTGGATCTCCATGGCGAAGTGCGGGGCAAGGCCCAGGCCGCGCTCGTCCGCCAGTGCGGCGAGGCGGAGGAACTGGGTGATGCCGCCGACGCGGGGAGCGTCGGGCTGGATGATGTCGCAGCCGTTGGCGTTGATCAGGCCCTTGTGCTCGGCCACGGAGGCCAGCATCTCACCGGTGGCGATGGGGGTGTCCAGGACGTTGGCGAGGTGGGCGTGGCCTTCGAAGTCGTAGGCGTCCAGCGGCTCTTCGATCCACACGAGGTTGAATTCCTCCAGTTGCCTGCCCAGCCGCAGGGCAGTGGCGCGGTCCCACTGCTGGTTGGCGTCCACCATGAGCGGGACGTCCCAACCGATGTGTTCGCGGATTCCGGCGACGCGGCGCAGGTCCTCTTTGCTGTCCGGAAGGCCCACCTTGATCTTGATGCCGCCGATGCCTTCGTCGATGGACTGGGTGGCGCGCGCCTTGACCTCGTCGAGGGAGGCGTTGAGGAAGCCGCCGGAGGTGTTGTAGGTCTGGACCGAGTCGCGGTAGGAACCCAGAAGCTTCGCCAGAGGCAGGCCGGCGCGCTTGGCCTTGAGGTCGTAGAGGGCGATGTCGATGGCGGCCAGCGCCTGGGTGGCCACGCCCGAGCGGCCCACGGAGGCGCCGGCCCAGAGCAGCTTGGTGTAGATCTTGCCGATGTCGTTGGGGTCCTCGCCGATGATGCCCTCGGCCACCTCCTTGGCATGCGCGTACTGGGCGGGTCCGCCTGCGCGCTTGGAGTAGCTGAAGCCGATGCCGCTGTGGCCCTGCTCGGTGGTGATTTCGGCGAAGAGGAAGGCCACCTCGGTCATGGGCTTCTGGCGGCCGGTGAAGACTTTTGCGTCGCTGATCGGCACGGCAAGGGGAAGCCTCGCGGTGGAAAGTTTGACGTGGCGGATGAGGTCTACGGTGCTCATGGGGGGCTCCTCGGAATCTGAAATGGGCTTCGTCGCCCGTAGTTCTTATGCTACAAGTTGGAAACTTGTATTACAAGTAATTCGGGCGGCCGCCAGGGAAGCGGCTGGCGGCGGCGGCATCCTTGGGCCGCGACTTGGGGCTGGGATTGCGACGGCTGATAGGCCAGCGCATTGGCAAGATTATGAGACACGTTGTTGATCGCAAGCGCCCCTTTTGGCAATGGAATCAGGTAGGTTCGCCGGAGACTTGTGGAAGAACTGCGGATTGGGGAATCGGATGCCGGGAGCCGAAGTCGAGATTGTCTGGACTGCCCTGTCAAAGGCGTGGCGGAAGGCCCAGTACGAAGAACTGTGGCTGCAGTTCCGGCCCCGTGGTTCGAAGGATGTCTTTGAGGCAGTTGAGGCAGCCGTCCAGATGGCGAACCAGGCCGTCGATGACGCAGGCTGGGGCGATGACGTTTTCACAGCAGGGGTCTCGGATTCGGACGCCGGTCCGGTGGCGCTGATGATCAGGGCCGGGACCGAGGAAGGAGTGCGCGCCTGGTTCGCTGCTTTCGCCCAACATTTGGAGACCCTCGGGAAATCAGGGAGGGTCGCCGCCGCGCCGGAGGCGTTTTTCCCGGAATGGTTGAGCGGCGCGGTGGACGTGCCGCTCCAGTTGAACGCGTTCGTGTCCTACCAGACCGATGATCTGGCGCTTCTGGACGCCGAGCAAGAACGCCGCGCCTGGCACGTCCCGACGGACCTTACAGCGCAAATCGCCGAAGCCGCCACGGCGTGGGGCCGCTTCGAGGACGCCGACGTTTACCTGTCACGCCGGATCCACCAAACTCGCACCAGGAACCCGAACGTTGGGCAGGCACTGGCAGCCGGTGCGATCAAATTCGCTATGGCCAGGGTGGCCTACCTGCGGTCCGAGCCGCGCCGCTTCACCTGGGCGTCGATGAGCCCGCTGGGCCGGGCCTGTTACGGGGTTGTGGACGACACCATATCTTGGCAGGACCGGCTGGCCCAGGTCGTCCGTGCCATGACAGCGTTCCCTGCAGAAACGGACCTGGCATTCGTCCAATACAGCGCCGCCCCGAGCAGCTGGGGTGACCTCGCCGGTGCCAGGCCGGCTCTTCCCCACGTCGAGGAATATCATGTCCGCTACAACAGGCACCTGAACGGGCAGTACGTCCCCGACGCCCACGGAATCCAGCTCCTCACCGACGCCCACCTGGAACACGCCAACGACCTCTCCGGCTGGAACATCACCAGCCTTGGTGGAGGCAAGCATCTGGTCGAGGCCAAAGATCTCCAGCTCTGGTGCGCCAATATCGACCCGGATCCGGAAATACTGGCACAGGCACGGGCCGATTTCGGCGGGATGATCCTCACCCCGGAGATCATTGCTAAAAACCCTCCTCCCTGGCGTTAATCCCGGACTACGACAGGGTGCGCCAGGGGACTGGGGCCTTTTGGAGGGCCCGCAGGCCCCCGCACCGTTGGCACTAACCCGGCCCCGGCCCTACCGAACCAGCCACGCCACCACGAGCAGCGCACCGACGCTCAGCACGGTAGTGCAGAGAATGACGTCGCGGGCCACGGTCATGCCTCGGCCGTACGGCGACGCGAAGAGGAACACATTCTGGGCCGTGGGAAGGGCTGCCATGATGACGCTTGCCAGCAGATGCTGCCCTTCCAGTCCGAAGACAAACCGGCCAAGGACCCAGACAACCACCGGCATCCCGGCAATCTTCAGGAACGTCGCCACGAGCGTTTCAACCCGGCCGTCGTCCTTCTGTAACGGGGCGCGGCCGGCGAGGGACAGCCCGAAGGCCAGCAGCACCATGGGCACGGCACCCCCGGCCAGCATGTCGATGGGTTTCTGCACGAGGTCCGGGGCGCTCCAATCCGTCAGGGCAACGACGACGCCCAGCGCGGAGGCGATGATCATGGGGTTGGCGAACGGCTGGAGCAGCACTTTCCGCCACGAAATCCGCGCACCTGACACCAGGCCCAGGACCGTGAGGTAGAACGGCGCCATCACCAGGATCTGCACCAGCAGCACGGGGGCCACGTGCTGCGCCGTGCCCACTGCATACAAGGAAACCGGAATGCCGATGTTGTTCGCGTTGGCGTAGCTGCTGGCCATGGCGCCCACGGCGGTCTCGGCTGCGGGCCGCCGGAAAAACAGGAAACTGGCCAGGCAGTAAAGAAGCCCCACTATCGCCGCCGAGAGCAGCGCCAGCGGGGCATCCGTTCCGAGGGCGGCCCGGATGTCGCTGCCGGCCACCACTGTGTACAGCAGCGCCGGGTTGGTCACGTAATAGGCGGTGCGGGTCAGTGCGCCCTGGACTTCCGGTCCCAGGATCCGGAAGCGGGCGGCGAAATAGCCCACGGCAATCACAGCGGAGACGATGAGTATTCCGGAGACAACGCCGCCCAAAAGTGCGCCCTTCTATTTATCTGTAGGTCTTGGGTCCCGCACGGCCGTCTTCCTTTGCATTAGGAGGGCCGGCCGTGCGGAAGCTTCAGTTCTATCGCAGGACGCCTAGCGCACCAGGCACGGGCGCTTCGGATCGAAGGACCAGCCGTCGATGTAGTACTGCATTCCGATGCTGTCGTCGCGGGCATCCAGCCCGTGCTCCAGGTACAACTGGTGAGCCTTGTCCAAGGCATCGCGGTCCAGCTCGATGCCCAGGCCGGGCGCAGCCGGAACCTCGATGGCGCCGTCCTTGATCTGGAGCGGGTTCTTGGTCAGTCCCTGGCCGTCCTGCCAGATCCAGTGGGTGTCCAGCGCGGTGATCTCGCCGGGGGCCGCTGCACCGGTGTGCGTAAACATGGCCAGCGAAATGTCGAAGTGGTTGTTGGAGTGCGAGCCCCAGGTGAGCCCGAATTCGTGGCAGAGCTGCGCCACCCGGACGGAGCCGTGCATGGTCCAGAAGTGCGGGTCCGCCAACGGAATATCGACGGCGTTGCTGCGGATCGCGTGGGACATTTCGCGCCAGTCCGTGGCGATCATGTTGGTGGCCGTCTTGAGCCCGGTGGCGCGGCGGAATTCCGCCATGACCTCGCGGCCGGAGAACCGTCCTTCGGCGCCGCACGGATCCTCGGCGTAGGCCACAACTCCCTGCATCCGCTTGCCGAGCCGGATGGCTTCCTCGAGGAGCCACCCGCCGTTCGGGTCCAGCGTGACGCGGGCTTCGGGGAAGCGCTTGGCCAGTGCGGTGACCACGTCCACTTCGTCGTCGCCGGACAGCACGCCGCCCTTGAGCTTGAAGTCGCTGAACCCGTACCGTTCCTGTGCGGCTTCAGCCAGGGCCACCACGGCAGCGGGTGTCATTGCTTCCTGCCGGCGCAGCCGCTCCCAGCGGTCCGCCGGCGCATCCTCCATTAGGTACGGCAGGTCCGTCCGCCGGCGGTCGCCGATGAAGAAGAGGTAGCCGAGCATCGGAACAGAGGAGCGCTGCTGCCCGTCACCGAGCAGTTCGGCCACCGGGACGCCCAGGAACTGGCCGTGGAGGTCCAGCAAGGCCGATTCGACGGCGGTGACGGCGTGGACGGTGGTCCGGAGGTCGAAGGTCTGCAGCCCGCGGCCGCCGGCGTCGCGGTCCGCGAACTCGGCCGCGATTTCCCGCAACAGGGAACGGTAGCGGGCCACGGGCTTGCCGGCGATGAAGGCCCCGGCCTCCTCGATGGTGGTGCGGATCTTCTCGCCGCCGGGGACCTCGCCGAGGCCGGAGCGTCCGTCCGAGTCGGTAATGATCACCACGTTGCGGGTGAAAAACGGTCCGTGCGCGCCGCTGAGGTTCATCAGCATGCTGTCGTACCCCGCGACGGGAACTACCTCAACCTTGGCGATGGTGGGCTGGGTGCTCATGCGTTGACCTTATCTTCTGCGCCGGCTGCGGCTTCGACCGTACCGTCGATCCTGCGGTTCAGGTGCCACGGGTTGGCGTCCTGCAGCGGAGCCGGGAGCAGTTCCTGGGGCAGGTTCTGGTAGGCGACCGGGCGGAGGAAGCGGTTGATCGCCAGGGTGCCGACCGACGTCGTACGCGTGTCCGACGTCGCCGGGAAGGGGCCGCCGTGGACCATGGCATGGCCCACTTCGACGCCGGTGGGCCAGCCGTTCACGATGATCCGCCCCACCTTCTGTTCGAGGGCGGGCAGCAGCTGCGCCGCCGTCGGATAGTCCTCTTCGGTGAGCTGCAGGGAAGCCGTGAGCTGTCCCTCAAGCCGGTTGATGGCGTCGATCAGTTCATCGGCGGTGGAGTAGCGGATCACCAGGGACGCGGCGCCGAAGATCTCGGCGTGCAGCACGTGGTTGGACACGAAGTCGGCGATGTCGGTCCCGAAGATGGTGGGGGCCGGCGCGTTTTCGGTGGGGCCGGTGGTTCCCTGGCCGACGACGGTCACGTTGTCGGCGGATCCGAGCGCCTCGGCGCCGGTGTTCCACGAGCCGGCGATGCCTGCGGTCAGCATGGTCTGGCCGGCGCAGGCGGATACTGCGCGTCCGACGGCGGCAGCCAGTTTGTCGCCCAGCTCACCTGCGGGGGCGAACAGCAGGCCGGGGGAGGTGCAGAGCTGTCCGGAGCTGCCGGTGACGGCGGTGACGTATTGCTGTGCCAGTGCGTCGATCTGCTCGGCGGAGCCGCTGAGGGCGCCGGGGAAAACGAAGACCGGGTTGAGTGAGGACATTTCCGCGTAGACCGGGATGGGCTCCGGCCGGGCTGCCGCAGTGCGCATCAGCGCGATGCCGGCGCTCTGCGAACCGGTGAAGCCCACAGCCTTGATGGCCGGGTCCGCCACAAGGGCCTGGCCGATGCTGCTGCCGGGTCCGTAGATCAGCGAGAACACACCCGGGTGGAGCCCGGAATCGCGGACGGCTTTGACGATGGCCTGGCCGACAAGCTCGCCCGTGCCGGGGTGGGCGTTGTGGGCTTTGAAGACCACGGGACAGCCGGCGGCGAGGGCCGAGGCGGTGTCTCCGCCCGCCGTCGAGAAGGCCAGCGGGAAGTTGCTGGCACCGAACACCGCCACGGGTCCCAGCGGGATCTGGCGCTGGCGGATGTCGGCGCGGGGGAGCGGGGTGCGTTCCGGCAGGGCCGGGTCGATGCGGACACCGCGGAAATCGCCCTGGCGGACCACGTTCGCGAACAGGCGGAGCTGGCCGGTGGTGCGGGCCCGCTCGCCCTGCAGCCGGGCCGCGGGCAGTCCGGTCTCCTGGCCGGCGCGGATGATGAGTTCGTCGCCGATGGCCTCGATGTTGTCCGCGATGGCTTCCAGGAAGCCGGCATGCGTCTCGGGGTCCAGGGTGCTGAAGGACGGGTAGGCGTCGGCGGCCGCAGCCGTGGCTGCCTTCAGCTGGTCCTCGGTGAGCAGGGTGTAGGGGGGCTCAAGCTGTTCGTTGCTGGCGGGGTTGAAGCCAAAGGCGGCTTTGCCTTCGCCTGCCACGGGCTGCCCGGCGATCAGGGAATGTCCGGTGAGTGTCACGGTGGTAACTCCTAGGAAGGGGATCGATCAGGAGACGGTGGGTCAGGAAACAGTGGCGATAAGTGCCTTGAGGTCGGCGAGGTCCTGCGGCGCCAGGTTCTGCAGCGGCGGGCGGACGCCGCCGGCCGAGCGCCCGATGGCATCCAGGCCGCCCTTGACGATGGACACCGAGTAGCCCTTGACCCGGTCGCGGATGTCCAGGTATGGGATGACGAAGTCGTTGAGCTTCTTGTTGACGGCCACGCGGTCCTGGTTGCGGACATCCTGGTAGAAGTCCAGGGCGAACTGCGGGACGAAGTTGTACATGGCGCTGGAGTAGGTGCTCATGCCCAGCTGCAGCAGCGGCAGGGCGAAGGTCTCGGCCGTCGGGAGGCCGCCAAGGTAGAACAGGCGGTCACCGAGCTTGGCGTAAACGCGGGCGTCGTGTTCGAGGTCGCCCACGCCGTCCTTGAAACCGATCAGGTTTTCGTGCCGGTCTGCCAGGGTGGCCACGGTGGTGTCCTTGTAGATCGCGTTGGCGCGGTTGTAGATGATGACGCCGAGCGAGGTGGCACTGCAGACGGCGCTGACGTGCTCGATCAGGCCGCCCTGGTCCGCTTCCGTCAGGTACGGCGGCAGCAGCAGGATGCCTTCCGCGCCGGCGGCCTCTGCGGCCTTCGCGTTTTCAATGGCCTGGGCCGTGGACCCGCCGGCGGATGCCAGGACGGGAACGGTGCTGCCGACTTCTTCGACGGCGGCGCGGACCACGCGGGCGGATTCAGCCGGCGTCAGGGAGAACCCTTCGCCCGTGCCGCCGGCGGCGAAGAGCCCCGCCACCGGGTAGCTGGCCTGCCAGGCAAGGTGCTTGCGGTAGTTCTCTTCGTCGAACTGGAGCTGCGAATCGAACGAGGTCACCGGGAAGGAGAGCAGCCCGTCTTTGAGAACGCTGGCAAGTTCCTGGGGTGAATGTTTGGCCACGATGAGTCCTCCATGTCGGCGCCGCGTCGGTGCGGCAGTAGATGTTTTCTCCTTCAGCCTAGGGAGCCATGTGATGCCTGTCTAAGTTCATTTTTGTATGCATTGATACCCTTCGTGCATGGTGCGGGCGGGCATGGGAACGTGGCGTTCCAGTGGCTGTTCCGGCGCGACGGTTCAGTTCTCCTGGAAGTCGAGGGTCCTCAGGGCCAGGGCGAGTGCGGGGTTGGTGATGTTGCGGGTCCAGATGGCGTGCAGTTCCACGGGGTCGTTCACGCTGCTTTCGAGCGGGAGGAATTCCACCGCATGGACGCCCAGCAGGGTTGCCGAGTGCGGAACGAAGGCCACGCCGCGCTTGGCGGCAACAAGGGACACCATGGTGAGGATCTGGCTGACCGTGTGGACCACGTTGGCGTGCTGGACGGGGAACATCCGGACCACCAGGTCATAGAAGTACCGGGCCTGGGTGGAGGAGTGCATGATGAGCGGCTCGTCCCGGAGGTCCTTTTCGGTGATGTCCCTGTTGAGTTCAGCCAGCGGGTGGCCGGACGGCACCGCCAGGACCATGGCTTCCCGGTAAAGCAGATGTGAGTCGAAGATTTCGTTGTCAAAGGGCGGCCTTGCCAGTCCGAGGTCGAGCTCACCGGATAAAAGTCCGGCAATCTGCTCGCCCGTCACGAGCTCCTGCAGGTCGATGTCGACGTCGGGCAGTGTTGCACTAATCTCCTCCAGCAGTGGGCCAAGGATGCTGAAGCCGCTCGCGGCCGTGAAGCCGATCCGGAGCAGGCCTGAGCGCCCCGATGCAATCCGCCGCGCCGTCACGGGTGCCCGGCTGGCCAGGGCCATCAGCCGGCGGGCCTCCTCCAGGAAGGCCCGTCCCGCGGCCGTCAGCTGGACTTTCCGGTTGTCGCGTTCCAGCAGTTCGGCACCTACGGCCTTTTCCAGCTTCTGGATTTGGCGGCTCAGCGGCGGCTGGGTCATGTTGAGCCGTTCCGCGGCCCTCCCGAAGTGGAGTTCCTCAGCTACGGCGATGAATCCCGCCAGTTGGTCAAAGGTAAACATGATGCCTTCCGGGTATCACTCGATGCATATTTGGGCTTAGACATGCATCATAGTGGGTTCCTACACTCGATACAGCCGACCGGCAGTGATCCGGTTCACAAACGTATTTGGGCGTAGCCCGATAGCGCCAACGAGGAGTTCCAATGATGCACTTCCCCACCCGCCGAGCCGTACTCGGAGCGACGTCCGCCATGACGCTCCTGGCACTGACCGCCTGCGGCAACGTTGCCGGCGGGAGCACGGATTCTTCTAAATTCCCCAGCGGTCCGATTAGCGTCACCGTCGGCCAGGCGGCCGGCGGCAGTACCGACCTGATTGCCCGGGCCGTGGCTGAGGGCGCCTCCAAGACGCTCGGTACGCCGATGCCGGTGGTCAACAAGCCCGGCGCGAACGGCGCCCTCGCCACCAAGGAAGTGGCGGGCAAGCCTGCCGACGGGCAGAACCTCCTGCTCGTGACGGCGTCGCTCGTGACCATCACGCCGCTGGCGGTCACGGCGGAAGAAGCCGTCAACATCGACGACCTGGACATCATCACCGGCCTCTCCCAGGACGACTACGTCCTGGTTGCCAGCACCCAGTCCGGCTTCAAGTCCATCAAGGACGTGACCGGCGCGGGCCGCAACATCACGTTCGGCACCACGGGCGTGGGCACCGGCAGCCAACTGGCACAGACCGTGCTCTTCAAGCAGGCCAACGTGCAGGGTACCGACGTTCCGTTCGACAGCGGCAAGCCCGCCCTGACGGCCGTCCTGGGAAACCAGGTGGAGCTGGCAACCATCCAGCTGGGTGAAGCCATGCCGCAGATCCAGGCCGGGAAGGTGGCCCCGCTGCTGGTCTTCTCCGAGGAGCGCAACACCTTCCTCCCGGACGTTCCCACCGCCAAGGAATCCGGCTACGACGTTCCCGTCGCGCAGTACCGTGCCGTGGCCGCTCCCAAGGGAACGTCGCAGGTTGCGAAGGACAAGCTGCTTGCAGCCTTCAAGGAGACCTTCAAGTCGGAGGCCTACCAGGAGTTCAACAAGAAGAACATGCTGACCCCCAAGGAGATCTCCGGCGAGGAAGTGGTCACGCAGTGGAAGGAATACGCCGCCAAGTACAAGTCCCTGGTTGAGAAGTACGACATCAGCCTCAGCGGAACGAAGTGATTCCAGTGAAGGAAACCTCCGCGGACCCGGTGGTCGAGGACGACCTGACGCCGGAACAGCTGGCCGCGCAGTGGGAAGACGAAAAACCGCCGGCCGCCGGCCCCCTGGCGAATGCGGCCTCATCCCTGGTGGTCCTCGGCGTCGGCATCGGCGCCGTCATCCTGTCCGTTGCCATGGGACTCGGCACGCCGTCGGCACCGCAGCCCGGACTGTGGCCGTTCATCATCAGCTGCGTCATGGTGGCCCTTGGGCTGTTCCAGCTGATTGCCGGGCGGCACAACAGGGACGCGGAAAAGTTCACCCGCATGTCCATCTCCCCGCTGACAGGCCTGGTGACGCTCGCCGCCATGGTGGCCGTGATGCCGCTCATCGGCTTTGAACTGCCGGCGCTGGTGCTGTGCATCATCTGGATGCGGTTCCTGGGCGGCGAAACCTGGCGCTCCACGGTGCTCATCAGCGCCATCGTCGTCGCGGCGTTCTACGGCATCTTCGTGCTGGCGCTCGGCACCTCCATCCCCCACCTCTTCTAGGAGACCCCCGTGGATATTCTAAATCCCGTCATCAACGGATTCGCCGTTGTCCTGGAGCCGACCAACCTCCTGTACTGCCTGATCGGCGTCGTGATCGGAATGCTGATCGGGGTGCTGCCCGGACTGGGGCCCGCGGCAACCATCGCCATCCTCCTTCCGCTCACCTACAACGTGGAGCCCGTCACCGCCATCATCATGCTGGCGGGCATCTTTTACGGTGCCCAGTACGGCGGAACCATCACCTCCGTGCTCCTGCGGCTGCCCGGTGAGGCGTCGTCCGTCGTCACCGTTTTCGACGGCTACCAGATGGCCAAGCAGGGGAAGGCCGGCACGGCCCTGGGCCTGGCAGCCATCGGCTCCTTCGTCGGCGGCACCGCGGCCATCATCGGCCTGACCTTCCTGGCACCGGTTGTGGCCAGCTTCGCGCTGGACTTCGGACCGCCGGAGTACACCGCGCTGGCCCTCCTGGGCATCCTCCTGGTGGCCACCATCAGCAGCGGCGCCAAGGCCAAGGCACTCATCGCAGCAGCCCTCGGACTGCTCCTGGCCACGGTTGGCCGGGACATCTTCACCGGCGAAAGCCGCTTCACCTTCGGCAGCCTTGACCTGGCGGACGGCATCGACTTCGTGCCGATCGCCATGGGCATCTTCGGCCTCGGCGAAATCCTCTACAACCTCGAAGAACGGCACCGCGCCGCCAAGGCGCCGTCCAAGGTGGCCAACGTCTGGCCGTCACGCAAAGAACTCAAGCAGGCTTCCGGCGCAATCGGGCGCGGCTCCGTCCTGGGATTCTTCCTGGGCATCCTCCCCGGCGGCGGCGCCACCATCGCGTCGATGGCGTCCTACGCCATGGAGAAAAAACGGGCCAAGCAGCCCGAGCGCTTCGGCAAGGGAGCCCCCGAAGGAGTCGCAGGTCCGGAAACAGCCAACAACGCGGCAGCGACGTCATCCTTCATCCCGCTGCTGACCCTGGGCATACCGGCGAACGCCAGCATGGCGCTGATGTTCGGTGCCCTGCTGATCCAGGGCGTAACCCCGGGACCGCAGCTCGTGGAACAGGATCCGGAGCTCTTCTGGGGTGTTGTTAACTCGATGTACATCGGCAACGTCCTGCTGCTGATCATGAGCCTGCCGCTTGTGGGAATCTTCGTGAAGATCCTCCGCATCCGCGCCGCCATCCTTGCTCCCGTCACCGCCCTCATCACGCTGCTGGGCGCTTACACCATCAACAACAGCATGTTCGAGGTCTCGCTGGTGGTGGTCTTCGGCATCGTGGGCTACCTGATGAAGAAGTTCGGTTTTGAACCCGGGCCGCTGGTGCTGGCGTTTGTGCTCGGCGAACTCCTGGAAAGCTCCATGCGCCGCTCCCTGCTGGTCTTCGGCGGCGACCCCATGGGCTTCTTCGGCCGCCCGATCTCCGCCACGCTGCTCGCGGTGTTCGTGCTGGTGGCCGTGCTTCCGGCGCTCAAGTCCATGCTGGCCAAGCGCAAAGCCTCCGCGGCTGTGGAGCCCGCACCCACCAAAATCAAGGAGAAGGTATGAGCATCATCGTCGGATTCGTTCCCACACCTGCAGGCGAGGCCGCGCTCACGGCGGGCATCGCCGAGGCAACCCTCCGCAACGAGGACCTGGTGATCGTCAACTCCGCCCGTGAAGGCGCGCTGGTGGACAAGACCGTGGCGGGAGAGGACGTCCTGGCGCGGGCCGCGAAGCGTGCGGAGGAGGCCGGCGTCACGGCAAAGATCATCCAGCCGCCGTACCACCACGACCTTGCCGATGAGTTCCTGGAGGTGGCCCGTGAAGCGAATGCGTCCCTGATCGTCATTGGCCTGCGGCACCGCTCCCAGGTGGGCAAGTTCATCCTGGGCAGCCACGCCCAGCGCATCCTGATGCAGGCCGACCGGCCCGTCCTGGCCGTCAAGGCTGACGGCGCGCACTTCTAACGGCGCGCGCTTCTAAACGTTCAGTCTGCATCCAAGGGGCGGTACGCGACCTTCTATAAGGCCGCGGCCGCCCCTTTCCGCACCTTTTTAGCCATCCAAACACCTGAGGACACCATGACCGTTGCTGTGAACGCGCCTGTTGTGAACGCGCCCGCCCGGGCATCGAGCAACCCCCGACGGCGCCCTGCCGGCCCGCAGCACCCGGCCCGCCAGCCCCGCATTGGAACCCGCCCCCTGGAACCGATGCCCAACTGGGTGAAGCTTTCACGCAAGGACGAGGTGGAGATCTACCGCGATGGCGGGCTCGTCGCGTCCGGCCGCGTGGACATGCTTGCCCTCGACGGCAGTGTGTTCTGGGTTGTCCAGAACGACGGCCGGGGCCGCGCCATGTTCCTGCACAGCGACGGATTCACCGTCCTCCGGCTGCCACGCGCGCGGCCGGCCGACTGACCGAGTCCACTACCGCCGCAGGCCGACTGACCGCCGGCCGGCTACCGCCGCAAGGCACCCAGCCCTGAAATCAACGCCTCCAGGCCAAGGCTGAAGGCGGCATCGGCAGGCTTTTCGTGGCCCTGTTCGGCGAGGCTGCGAACCGCGGCCGTAAAACTGGGCGTGGATTCGGCCATGCTGCCCGGATCGAAGATGTCCGCGGGGGCGGTGACGTCGAAGGCCGAGCCGAAAATGAAGGACTCCAGCGCCACGATGGAGGAGATGATGCGTTCCTCCGGGAAGCCGGCCTCCCGCAACCCTTGGCTGACGGCCTCGTACATGGCCAGGGTCTGCGGCGCATCCGTGACGGGCAGGACCGCGATCACCGGGATCAGCGGCGTGTGCTTGGAGAAGACATCCCGGTAGCTCCACGCCCACCGCCTTACGGCTTCATCCCACGGTTCAGCACCGAAGGCGGACACGTCCACCAGGGCGGCCAGGTGGTCCTCCACCAGGACCAGCACGTCCCGTTTGGACGCCACGTGGTTGTACAGGGCCGACGGCGCCACATTCAGTGAGCGGGCCAGTGCAGCCATGGTGAGGCCGTCGTAGCCGCTCTTCCCGATGAGCTGCAGCGCTGCCGAGGTAATCACTGCCTGATCCAGCACCGCTGTGGCCGGCCTGCCCGCGCGGCGCTTCGCCGGGGCCGCGGCCACGCGGGGCGCGGCGTCCCTCGGTGCCACTGGGGGCTTGGTGTTCGGACGGGCGGCTGCCGGCATCGCTGGCCTTTCTGCTGGCGGGGTCCCCAGCATTATTCCACTGAGCTCTTCCGTGACGGTGCTGGAACCGCTATAGTCATTATAAATGAATGGCATTCATTTAGTGGTCCGCATCACTCGAGCGGCCACGGAGAGGACATCATGCTGGAACTTGACCGCGACGTCGTCGTCGTAGGCGCCGGCCCCTCGGGTCTCACTGCGGCCCGTGAACTGAAGAAAGCCGGCCTCAGCGTCGCCGTGCTGGAAGCGCGGGACCGCGTGGGCGGCCGCACCTGGACGGACACCGTTGACGGCGCCATGCTGGAAATCGGGGGCCAATGGGTCTCGCCGGACCAGACGGTGCTGCTGGAACTCCTGGACGAACTGGGGCTGGAAACGTACTCCCGCTACCGCGATGGTGAATCCATCTACGTGGGTGCCGACGGCAGGAAGACCCGCTACACCGGAGACTCCTTCCCGGTCAGTGGCACCACGGCTGCTGAAATGGACAAGCTGATCGGCCTGCTGGACGGGCTCGCTGCGGAGATCGGCGCCACCGAACCCTGGGCCCACCCCAAAGCGCGCGAGCTGGACACCATCTCCTTCCACCACTGGCTCCGGCAGAACTCGCCAGATGAGGAAGCCTGCAACAACATCGGCCTGTTCATCGCCGGCGGCATGCTGACGAAGCCCGCGCACGCCTTCTCCGCGCTGCAGGCCGTCCTGATGGCCGCCTCGGCGGGGTCCTTCAGCCACCTGACGGATGAGGACTTCATCCTGGATAAGCGGGTTGTAGGGGGCATGCAGCAGGTGTCGCTGCTGCAAGCACGCGAACTGGGTGACGACGTCGTGCTTAACAGTCCGGTGCGGACCATTAACTGGACGGAAGAGCGCGACGGCGGCCCGAGCGTCACCGTGGTGTCGGAGCGGGCCACGGTCAATGCCCGCTACGTGATCATGGCGGTGCCGCCGAACCTGTATTCGCGGGTATCCTTCAACCCGCCGCTGCCGCGCCGCCAGCACCAGATGCACCAGCACCAGTCGCTGGGCCTGGTCATCAAGGTGCACGCCGTCTACAAGACGCCGTTCTGGCGCGGCGAGGGGCTGTCCGGCACCTGCTTCAGCGCCGGATCGCTGGTGCAGGAGGTGTACGACAACACCAACCACGGGGATTCCCGCGGCACGCTGGTGGGTTTCGTTTCGGACGAGAAGGCCGACGCCGTCTTCGAGCTCAGTGCCGAAGACCGCCGCCGCGCCATCCTGGAATCGATCGCAGCCTTCCTGGGGGACCAGGCGCTGGAACCCGAGGTCTACTACGAGTCCGACTGGGGCTCGGAGGAATGGACCCGCGGGGCGTACGCCTCCAGCTACGATCTCGGCGGCCTGCACCGGTATGGCAAGGACCAGCACCAGCCTGTCGGTCCCATCTACTGGAGCTCCTCCGACCTCGCGGCAGAGGGGTACCAGCACGTGGACGGCGCCATCCGGATGGGCCAGCTGACTGCCGCCCGGGTTGCCGCCGTCGCCAGGGTGGGCGCCCCGGCTTAGGGCCGTGGCCAAAGGGTCCGGACGAGTCCCCGCCAATCGTTGAAAGTAAGCAAACTTACTAATACGCTGGGTTGGCGGGGAACTTCCCCGTTCGATACGAACGAGGTCAATGCATGTCTGACACTGAGCGCATCAGCAAAGTCACGGAAATCATCAACAGTTCCCACATCGGGATGCTGACCACCCTCAACGAAGAAGGCGCGCTGGTCAGCCGGCCGCTGGCCGTCCAGGAAGTCAAGGACGACGGCGACATGTGGTTCTTCACGTCGTCGGAAACTTCCCAGGTGGCGCACGTCCGCGCCGACCCGCGCGTGAACGTGTCCTTCGGCAAGAACACCGAATGGGTCTCCGTGGCCGGCACCGCGGAAGTGGTCACCGACCGGCAGAAAATCCACGACATGTGGAACCAGGTGGTTGAAGCCTGGTTCCCGGACGGACCGGATACGCCCGAGGTGGTGCTGCTGCGGGTCGACTCGGACTCGGCGGAATACTGGACCAGTCCGGGCGGCAGGGCCGCCACGGTGCTTCAGTGGGTCAAATCCAAGGTGACGCACAGCCGCATGAGCGTCGGCGAAAGCGGGACCGTGGACCTGTAGTCCCTCCGGCTCCGCCCGAGCTACGGCACCTGCCGGAGGGCCGACAGCACCTCCGGCAGCAGGACGTCGTTCCGGCCCCACACCGGATCCAGGACTTCCACGTACCAGGAGTCGGCGAGAAGGAGGGCCAGCGTTTCGTTGGTTTCGTCGGACCAGTCGCGGAGCTGGTCCTCGTCCACCGGGCTCTCACTGGACCCGAGGACGGTAACCACTGCATCGCCGTCGAACGTTACCGGGATGGCCGCGGCGCTCACTTCACCGGGGGCATGGCCAACGGTGATGAGCTCGGACCTGGTGGACAGGGCCATGAGTTCAGCGGCCGCCTCCGCGCTGCAAAAGCCGGTCACGTATTGTCTTTGCGCGTGGCCGGCGTCGGCGCGCATGCCGGGCTGGGATTCTTTGGTGAAGAGGCCGTTCCGGTTGATCTCCGCGAGTTCGGCGGCGATGGGCCGGGTCTCCTCATCGAAGCTGGGCGCAAACGTTCCCGGCTGGAATTCGCTCTGGGATTCAAGCCATCTCGCGGTGAGTTCGCCCGCCGCTGCGAGGGTTGTTGCCTGCCGCCAGACTCCCCGGTCCGATCGCAACCTGCCGTGCTGGTCTCGTGTGTCCGTGACTAAAGGCTCCATTATGGGATGCTACCGCCGCCGGTTCCGGCCTTTCCAATGCTCCCGACACACCAGTTAACGTCCGCTGGCCGGGCTTTACCTGGAGGGCACGCCCGCGGCGGCTTCCGCCCGGCCCAGGGCATGTTCCAGCCGGTCGACGGCGGGAAGGTAGCCGGCTGCCTCGGCCGCCCGGAGCCGTTCGGCCTCCCTCATCGCCTTGATCAGGGCCGCCGTTTCCGGACGGCGCACATCGGTCATGTCCGGGTAGTCGATGCAGCATGCGGGATCAAGCTCGTAGCGCTGCCACCGGGTCAGCACTGTCCGGTGCCGAGCCGCTGCCGCTTCGATCTCCGCCCGGGCGGTTCCGGTGTGGACCCGGGCGTCCCGCCAGGCCATGACACGGGGACTCCACACGTAGGCGGCCGCAGCTGTGGCGGCGGCGAGCGAACCTACGGCGAAGCCCAGCCACGGCGAGGCGAGCGAAGGAATCAGGATGGCCGGGAACACGATCACCAGCCCGGCGAAACCGTCCCAGAAGACGGCGTCCGTCAGCTGTCCGGCGTCACGCCTGGCGTGATAACGCGCCGAAAGTACTGCGCCCGCAACGCCGCAGACCACGACGGCGGCGCAGACCGCCAGTTGCAGGGGTCCCATGGGGACCGACTCCGTTATGACAGACACCGTTCCACCTCCAACGGAACCTGTCCGGGCTGGCTGGCTCCGCTACTTCCATTGGAGTCCCGGCAGGGCCGGCCGTCAATGGGCAGGACTTCCTGACGGGCGGCGCGTCCGGCGTTGCCGGCCGGCCCCGTTCCGGGGCCAGGCGGGGCACCGGTAGCCTAGGCTCCATGCGACTAAAAATGTGCAGCATCCACGTCAAGGATCCGGCCTCGGCCCACCAGTTCTACACGGAGACCCTGGGTTTCGAAACGCTCATGGCGATGCCCGAATACAACCTGTACATCGTGAAGGATCCAGGTTCCGCCGGAGGAAGTTCCGGGTCCGTGGGACTCCTGCTGGAGCCCAGCGACAACCCCATCGGCGCGAACTACATGAACGCCCTGCACGACGCCGGGATGCCGGCGATCGTGTTCGGCGTTCCGGACGTGCGGGCCGAATATAAGCGGCTGGCAGCCCTCGGCGTCATCTTCCAGGACGAGCCGGCGGAAGGCCCTACCGGGACCTCGGTGGTGCTGGACGACGGCTGCGGGAACTTCGTCCAGCTGCACCAGGACTAGGGGCTAAAGGACTCTGGACTCGGCCACTGCCCCGGCTGGTACTGTGGCCGCATGACAGCAGCATTGGTTCGGCCCAGGAATGGCAAAATGATCGCCGGCGTCTGCGCCGGGCTCGCAGCCAGGTTCGGTGTGTCAACAGCCCTCGTCCGCATTGGCTTTGTGCTGTTCGGCCTGTTCGGCGTGGGCGAATTGGTCTACATCGCGCTGTGGATCATCATGCCCAAGGAGTGACTGCCTGACCTGAAGGCGGCGCAACGGAGTCTCGCGCAACCAGGGTGCATGGCAGGACCGCGGGAAGGGCCGTTAGCGGCCCCGCGCCGGTGTTGCCTTCAATGGCGTCGATGAGTATTTCCACGGCCCGGGCGCCCATTTCGTAGTGCGGCAGCGACACTGTGGTGAGGGCCGGATGGAGGTTTCCGGCGATGAGCTCCTGGTTGTCGAAGCCGACCACCGAGAGCTCGTCTGGAACGCTGACACCCAGTTCGGCGGCGGCCCGGTAAAGGCCCATGGCCATGAGGTCGTTGAAGCAGAACACCGCTGTGGGCCGACGGTCCCGCTGCATCAGGCGGAGGGCGGCGCGATAGCCGCCGGCCGCGTCCGTGGAGGGCTCAGACTGGACCAGTTCGGCGCGGAATTCCAGGCCGGCATCCACCAGCGTGTCCTTGAAGGCGAGCAGGCGGGAATGTGCCTCCGGGACGTCGTCGGTGCTGGTGATCATGCCGATCCTGGTGTGGCCGGCGTCGATGAGAGTCTGGACCGCTGTTCGGGCCCCGCCTTCCTCGTCCGGGATGACCGACGAGACGGAGTGGCCCATATCTTCGGCGTCCACGAGAACCGCCGGAAGCCCAACGAGGCCGGCCGGGACGCGGAGCCGACGGCGGCCTTTGGCGGCGTAAAGTATCCCGTCCACCTGGCGGTCCATCAACGTGGCCACGCCCGCATCGCCGGAGCCATCCGGACCGGTGCCCGGGGCGTTGATGATCATGATGGTGTAGCCGCGGACCTTGGCCGCCTCCACCGAACCCAAAATGACGAGGCCGGAGTTCGGGGCCGTGGCCATATCTTCACAAATAACTCCGATGACGTCCGAACGGCGGGTGCGCAAGGCTTGGGCCAGCCGGTTTGGACCGTACCCGAGCCGGCGGGCGGCCTGATGGACCCGGTCCCGGGTTTCGGCCGCCACCCTGGCGTAGGCGACATTGTTGAGGACCTGGGAGACGGTGGCGATGGAGACTCCCGCGGCGGCTGCCACGTCCTTGATTCCCACTTGCCTGGTGCTCATGCGTCTCCCGTGTCGTCATGATCTAGGACCCGATTCTACGTGCGGCCCGTTCGGCCGGAGGCCCTGGTCCGTATCACCGGCCACCCCTATCCAACAGCCCGCGGCCGGAGCACAATGAATCCACCCTTACGTTGGTGGTGATGACCCGTGGCGCTGGCAATCGTGGTTGTTTGTACGCTGTTGCTCCTTGTTGGTGCGGCCATGGTCATTGCCTGGGGAGGGCGCACGCTGGGGGCGCCGGCTTCAACCGCGGATCTTCCGGTGCCTTCGCCGGCGTCCGCTCGGGATGTTGTGGTCGGGGCCCAGGTCTCCGCGCTGCGCAAGTACTTGTGGTGGGCCAACGTGGCCACTGTGGCCGGGGTCGCATCAGGGCTGCTGGTCGGGTGGGCCGGCGGCAGGTTGGTGATGCGCGTGCTGGCCGTCACCTCGCCCACGTCAGCCCAGGGCCGCCTGACCGAGGCCCAGGCCAATGTGGGCTTTCCCACCGTTGAGGGCAGCATTGCCTTGCTGTTCTTCGCGGGACTTCCGGCCGGCTTCGCCGCAGCCATCGTTTACGTGCTCATACACCGGTGGCTTCCTGCCGGCCGGTGGGCAGGGCCGGTGCTGGGCGTGTTGCTTCTCCTCGTCTTAGGTGCCTCCGTGGAACCGTTCCGTGCGGACAACATCGACTTTGCCATTGTGGGTCCGGGCTGGCTGTCCGTGGTGCTTTTCTCCGTGATGGCCATCCTGCACGGTGCCGTGGTGGCGGCCGTGGCGGGCGCCTTCAGTCAACGCCTTCCGCTTCCTTCCGGACAGAACTGGAAGTACTACCTGCCGCTGCTGGCGGCCGTGCTGTTCGTCCCTGCGGGCGTGTTGCTGGGCGCCGGTGCACTCGGGGTGCTGGTGTGGGCGCAGGCCGCTGCAGTTCTCCGGGCCCGGCGGCTGCGTGCGGGCCGCGAGGCGCGGGTGGCCAGGCTGCCCGGGACCGGCCGCCGCGGAGTGGCCGTTGACTGGGCGGTGCGCGGCGTTCTCGGCGTTGCAGCCGTGGCGGCCGTCC
This sequence comes from Arthrobacter sp. CC3, assembly GCF_039907775.1. Classification (NCBI taxonomy): domain Bacteria; kingdom Bacillati; phylum Actinomycetota; class Actinomycetes; order Micrococcales; family Micrococcaceae; genus Arthrobacter; species Arthrobacter sp. CC3. Next base: position 12,177 of record NZ_JARCCY010000016.1, on the reverse strand, counting down.
CTCCGTTCGTCAGCGCAGTGACGTCGATTGTTTCTCGCTGATCCGCCCGGCCCCGCCGGTTTGTCCGGTCCTGCCGAACGGATTGACCGCCGTACCGCCGGCTGCGCCGTGGATCGCGTCGGTGAGCGCGGCAAGGACCTCGTCCTGGGGGGCGCCGGCGTCGATCAGGGCGAACCGGGCAAAGTCCGGAAGGCTGCGGTAGCCCTCACTCAGCGCGGTCAGTTCCTCCAGTGTTTCGCTGTCCGTCCCCCGCCGGAGGATGCGTTCCAGCGCCCGCTCCGGAGCGACGTCGAAGTGGATCACCAGGTCCGGCGCCGGGAGGTGCCGCAGCAGCCAGGGGAGGAACCGGCCGGGTCGGATCCCCCGGACGCTGCGCAGGGCAAGCTGGCAGTAGAGGTGGCGGTCCATGACCACCAGGCCGGAAAACCTGCGGGCCCGGGCGTGAGACACCAGCACGTTGACTGTCCGGATGACCGTCTCCAGTGCGTCAGCGAGGCGGGGATTTAGGGGAATTCCGGAGCGTTCCGACCACTGGGTCATGTTGCGGCGGCCGGCGTGATTGCGCAGCAGCAGGGCACCGCCGCCTGCCAGGCGTGCGGCGTCAACGGCTGCGCGTGCAGCGGTGGTCTTTCCGGCGCCGTCAATTCCGGTGAGGACAATCAGCAGGGGTGGCTCATTTCGTTGGGGGGGCGGACTGTATAGCGCGCAGCGTCACTGGTTCAACGAGGCGGCGGTCCGGATTGTCCCCCGCGGAAACTTGTTCGTTGTTCGCCGTCCGGATTTCATGCGCCGTTAATGGCGGGGTTCTAGCGTGGTCCTTCAGGCACCATTCGCTAGAAGGGATCCACCATGGCCGACATTGCTGCTGTGCTGGGACGGCTCACTCCGGAAGAGCTCGACGAGCTCCGGGAGATTGGTCCACAGGGGCACCTCACCAGGCGCCTTGTTGACGCCCTGGACCGGGCCGCCGGCGGGGCAGGCGCGGGCCGGGGCTACTACGTGCCTACGGGAAGCGTGAGTGCGACGGGCGGTCCCCACCTTGTGCTGCGAAGTGACGTGTCCGCGTGGCTGTTCGGCGCGGGGCCACAGGTTCCGCACGGACACCAGGCCGACGACGTGCCAGCCGCGTCCGCACGGCCGGAAACCGACTGGTCGGAGCTGCGTCCCGGAGACAAGGTGGCGGTTGTACGGGGCAACCGGGTCACGGCGTCGGGCATTGTTGACTCCATGACCGACGACGCCTCCACCGTTTGGGTCCTGTTCGAAGGCGTCGCACCGCGGCGCATGTTCCACCGCGAGGACCCGGACGACCTTCGCCCCGTCCGCTGAACAGCCACGCGTCAGAAGCTTGTTCGCAGATCCTGCCCGTCCCGGCGCGGATGCGCGGACAAGCCTAGGATTTCCGCGGCGTCGCCAAATTCCGCAGCGCGGACAGGGGGCCTACTCCGCCTTGGCGCGGGCTTTCTTGGCGTCCTTCTTGGCGGCCTCGTCCTTGACGCGCTGGGCTTCGGCGCGGACCGCGGCGTGCGTGGAGCGCTCGGTGACCAGCCATGCCGGGGGAGCCTGCAGCAGCGCGGTGATTTCCGCCGTCGTCAGCGCTTCCTCGACGCCGCCGCGGGCCAGGCCGCTGATGGAGACGTTCAATTTCTGCGCCACTACCGGGCGGGGGTGCGGGCCGTTGCGGCGGAGTTCAGCCAACCACTCCGGCGGGTTGGCCTGGAGCTCGGCGAAATCGGCACGGGTGATAACCGAATCCTGGAACTCCTGGGGTGTTGCGGGCAGATAGATGCCAAGCTTCTTGGCAACGGTGGCCGGCTTCATGGACTGGGAGTTTGCAGAGGTCATGCTTCAAGGGTATCCGGCCCGGGGCTGAGTGGGCACCGGTACTGGACACTGACACCCGCCATGCGCCGGGCCGGGCGGTACTGTGAACATGTGTCCGCAGCAGAAGAAGCACCCCAGACCCCCGACGAAACCGCCGCGATCCCGGCCGAAGCTGCCGTGCGGGAGCTCCGCTTCGCCTACGTTGCCGGCGTGACGCCGGGGAAGTGGATCCGGCGGTGGGAAGAGCGGATGCCGGACGTTCCGCTGCACTCCTTCATGTCCGACGACGGCACACAGCTTTCGGTCCTGCGTGACGGTTCCGCGGACCTCAGCTTCGTCCGGCTCCCGGTGGAACGCGAAGGCCTGAACGTGATCCCCCTCTACGAGGAGCAGCCGGTGGTGGTTGCTCCCAAGGGGCATGAAATTTCGGTATTCGAAGAGGTGGCGCTGGCGGACCTTGACGCGGAATCATTCCTGGACGTGGCGGAGCTCGGCGGCCCGGAGGCGGCCCTGCAGGTGGTGGCATCCGGTGCGGGGCTTGCCATCCTGCCGATGTCCGTCGCCCGCCACCTCAACGTCAAGGACACGGTGGCGCGGAAACTCACCGGCGCACCCACCACCCAGATTGCGCTGGCCTGGCTCAACGAGGCCGGGCGGGCGACCACGCGCGAGGCAGCGGCCGACGCTGCGGACAGGCCCACGGATGAAGTGATCGAGGAGTTCATCGGCATTGTCCGGGGCCGGACCGCCCAGAGCTCACGCCAGCCCTCCGCGAAGGTGGAGCCGCCCAAAAAGGAACCGAAGCCGGACCGGCGGGGGACCGGCGTCAAGAAGCCCAAAGTGGCCCAGCGTTACGCGCCCAATCCGGACAAGGGACGCGGCAAGGGATCCCGCAAGAAGGGCAAGCGCTGACGGGCAAGGCCTGAACCAGCAACCCGTAGTGCCTTTCGGTCCGCCACTCTGTTTTGAACCGGCATTCCGGGCCTATGGTTGGGCGTGTGGAACCTTCGACGGGAGCAGCCTTCATGATCACCCTGCAGATTGAACACCAGGTCCGGGACTTCGCCATGTGGCGGAAGGCCTTCGACAGTGACCCGCTGGACCGCTTGGCGTCGGGGGTGCGGTCCTACCGGATTTCGCGTCCGCTCGACCAGGAGGACTACGTGATGCTGGAGTTGGACTTCGATACCCAGGAGGCGGCGGTGGACTTCCTGGCCCGGCTGCAGACCGACACCTGGAAGACAGGGGTGACTGCTCCTGCGCTGGTCGGTGAACCGTCCACCCGGATCATTGAAACGGTGGAGGTCCAGACCCTGCAGTGACACGCACCTGCTGCCGAGGCTTAGGCGGTGCAGGCATCCTTGAGGGCCGTGACGGATTCCGCCGGAACCTGATCGCCCGATGCCGCAATCTGACGCAGCGGCGTGGTGATCTCGGACGGCACACCCGCCGTCTCGGCGCCGGCCACGAGGCCGCCCAGGAGTTCCTTGTCCTTGACGGAAACCAGGCCGTCTTCCACGAGGGCGCACACCTGGCCCTTGACCTGCTCCGCCGCGGCAGTGGCGACCTGGGAGGCGCCGTCGTTCACGGCCTTTTCGGCTGCCTCCTGGACCTGGCCGCAGCCGGTCAGTGCAACGATGAGGGCGGCAACGGACAGGGCGGCGAGGCGGGATTTCATGGGTCCAGCCTAACAAGGGGTGCCGGGCGTAGGTTCCGGCGCCGTGGTTGTCAGCCGGAAATACGGGCGGTGGTGCCGCGGACCACCAGGACGGGTTCGATCAGCTTGTGCTCGGGTTCCAGCGCTGGATCCTGGATCCTTGCCAGCAGCGTGCGTGCCGAGTCAGCTCCGACCACGTCGCTGCGGTTGTCCACGGTGGTGATGTCCAGGTACCGCGATTTCGCCAGCGGCGAGTTGTCGTAACCGATCACCGACAGGTCTTCCGGCACGGAAAGGCCCCTCGTTTTCGCCGCTGCCAGCGCGCCCAGTGCCATGGTGTCGTTGGCCGCGAAAATGGCCGTGGTGTCGGGGTGGTGGTCCAGCAGCCAGCAGGCCGCCGCGTAGCCGTCCTCCTCAGACGTTCCACCGGATTCCCCGGCGATCCGAACCCCAAGGCCGGCCGCCACCATCTGGCTGCGGTAGCCCTCGCGCCGGTGCGCCGCCGCCCCGTCCGAGCCGGACAGGTGGCCGATCCGGGTATGGCCGAGCTCCAGCAGATGGCTCGCTGCCAGGCGGCCGCCGCCGTCGTCGTCGTTCGTGATGAGGTCGGCGCCGTCCGGGACGCCTTTCCGCCAGCCCGCGACCACCGTGGGAACCCAGGTGCCGGAGAGCATTGACTCGCTGGGTTCCGCGGCGATCACGAGGCCCGCAACGTGCAGGGCCAGCAGGCCGTCGGTCGCCTCCTTGATCCGGTTCTGCCCGGGCCGTGAGTCCGCCACCGTGACCTGGTAGCCGTGCACCGAGAGCGCGGATTCCATGCCGCGCAGCAGATCGACGAACCAGGGGTTCCGGAAGTCGTCGATCACCAGCCCGATGCTCTTTGTCTGGCTGCTCGCGAGGGCCGTGGCGGCGCGGCTGGGCCGGTACCCGAGCTGCGCAATCGCTGCCAGTACGGCCTCCCGGCGTTTGTCACTGACCCGTGAAGGATTCTGCAGGACCAGGGACACCAGCGACGGCGAGACGCCGGCACTCTTGGCGACGTCGTAGATCGTGGGGCGGCGGGTCCGAGGGGTGTTCAGCGTCATGGCAGGGCCTTTCGTGTCTCGTTATCGAGGATAGCCGCACGAGCATTGACAGGACATATAGACAAAGCTACGATTTTTCCAGCGGACATTTTTGTAGCGCTACAATTTTCCCGGACAGGCGATCCGCCTGGCCACATTTCAAAGGAGAAATCATGGCTGAAAGCCTCGGCGTAGCCGTCATCGGCGCAGGGATGGCCGGCAAGGCCCACGCTGCTGCCTACCGGACCGCATCCACGTTGTATAGCCCCGTCCTTCCCCAGGTCCGGCTCGTCTCGATCGGCGACGTCAACGCCGAATTCGGCTCGCTGGCCGCCCGCCGCTTTGGCTACGAGCGCAACGACACCTCATGGCAGGCCATCGCTGAAGCCGATGACATCGACGTCGTCAGCGTGGTCATCGCCAACTCCCTCCACCGCGAAGTGGTGGAAGGCCTGCTCGCCGCCGGAAAGCACGTACTGTGTGAAAAGCCGCTGAGCGACTCGCTGGAAGACGCACGCGCCATGGCCGATGCCGCCCGCAACGCGAGTTCGATTGCCCGCATTGGCTTCACTTTCCGCCGCACTCCCGGCATCGCCTACATCCGGGACCTCATCCGCACCGGCGTCCTGGGCAAGGTGTTGCACTTCAGCGGCCGCTACTGGACCGACTACGGCTTCAGCCCCTCGGCGCCGATGAGCTGGCGCTACAAGGGCGGCCCCGGCTCCGGTGCGCTGGCCGACGTCGGCAGCCACCTTGCGTACGTCTCCGAGTTCCTCTGCGGCGACATCAAGTCCATCAGCGGCGGCCGGCTCAGCACCGTGATCGACAAGCGGCCCCTGCCCCTCGCGGCCGTCATGGGGCATGACCACGTTGCAGTCAGCGACACCTTCGAAGCGGTGGAGAACGACGACTACGCCGCATTCTCCGCGGAGTTCGAAAACGGTGCAGGCAGCTTCGAGGTCTCCCGCGTGGCCGCCGGGCACGCCAACAGCCTCAACTTCGAAGTGTTCTGCGAGAACGGCGCTGCCAAGTTCGACCAGCGCCGGCCCGCCGAAATCCAGCTGTTCCTCAACGACGGATCGGGCAACGAGAACGGCTACCGCCAGGTGATCCTCGGCCCCGGCCACCCCTACATCGCAGGCGGCCTCGCCATGGATGCGCCCGAAGTCGGCTTCGGCCAGAACGACGCGTTCGGCTACCAGGCCCGCGCGTTCCTCGAAGAGGTGGCGGGCCTCAGTGAAGCCGAATCGCTGCCCCGCTGCGCCACCTTCGATGAGGGCGTCCGCAACATGGAGCTGCTCGGCGCCGTTGCCGAATCCGCGCTCAACAACGGAAAGAAGATCACGCTATGAAACTCGGCGTCTACAACGCAATCCTGCATGACCGGCCGCTTCCGGAGGCCCTGAAAGTCATCGCAGACCTCGGCCTGACCGGCATCGAGATCAACACGGGCGGGTTCCTTCCGGCCGTGCACGTTCCCACCATGGACCAGATCCTGGAAAGCGACGCGGCCCGCGACGACTACCTGGCGATCTTCGACGGGACCGGCGTCTCGATTGCCGGACTGAACTGCAACGGCAACCCGCTGCACCCCAAACGGGAAATCGGAGAGAAGCACGCCGAGGACATCCGCCGCTCCATCCGGCTGGCCCACCGGCTGGGACAGGACCGCGTGGTGACCATGTCCGGCCTGCCCGGCGGCGAACCGGGAGCCACCACGGTCAACTGGGTGGTCAACGCCTGGAACTCGGCCGCCCTGGACGTCCTCGACTACCAGTGGGGCATCGCGGCCGACTTCTGGAAGGAAACCGACCGCCTCGCCGCCGACCACGGAGTGAAGGTGGCCCTTGAACTCCACCCGCAGAACATCGTGTTCAACACCGCCGACGTCCACAAGCTCATCGAACTCACCGGGGCCACCCACGTCGGCGTCGAACTGGACGCCTCGCACCTGTTCTGGCAGCAGATGGATCCGGTCGCCGTGGTCCGCGAACTTGGTCCGCTGGTCTTCCAGGCCGCGGCGAAGGACGTTCGCGTCAACACTGCAAACGCCGCGCTCTACGGCGTCCTGGACAACAGCTTCCGCCGGCTCTCGCCGGAGGAGAACCGCACCAACCTGGGCGGCGACGAGTGGGCCAACGAATGGCCCAAGAACTCCGCCTGGGACTTCGTGGCACTCGGCCGCGGGCACGACACCGCGTACTGGACGGAGTTCCTGCGCGCCCTGTACGAGGTGGACCCCAACATGCTGGTCAACATCGAGCACGAGGACACCTCCCTGGGCCGGATCGAAGGCCTCCAGGTGGCAGCCAAGGTCCTGCGGGACGCCGACGCAGCTTTGACTGCGTCACAGGCAGAGGCGCTTCACCTCACCTCCCAGTAGCCCAGGGCTGATCTAAGCCGGCACCGCGCGTATGCCATCGCCCGGCGGCCGCCTGACTGACAGGCCGCCGCCGGGCGATGGCATACTTCTTGGTGACTGGAACCTGGGGGGACACGTGAAGATCGCGCTGTACATCATTTGGGTGCTGTTTGTTGCCGGCGTGATTTTTTCGATTGTCCGCGTTTTACGGAAAACCAGACGACGCGAACAACTCACGGCCGGCTGGCCAAGGGTCCAGGCCGTCGTCACCGGAAGCGTGGCCGGCTGGACCAACGGGGGAGGCGGCGGGAGCCGCAGCCGGCGCTACTACCCCACCTACCAGTTTGCGGATCCCCGCGGGACCCTGTTTGCCGGCGAATCCGAGGTCTCCTACGCCAGCCAGCCGGATCCGGGCTCGTGGGTGGAAGTGATGTACAACCCCATCAACCCCAATCAGTCGTTCCAGGTGTCATCCCAGGACCGCACGGCGATGGGCTGCATGATCCCGTTCTTCGCCGCGATTGCCGCTGGAGCGTTCCTCTTCATCAGCGTCCTCCCGGTGGGCTGAGCATGAACTCCATAGTGGCGCTGTTCCTGGCGGTGCCCGCGCTGTTTCTGGTGGCGGGCCTGATAGTCATGGGGGTTTCCCTGGCCGGCTCATTCCGGCGGCGGTCTGCGCTTCGCGGCTGGGTGCCGGCGCAGGCCCTGGTGACCGGGAACCTGCGCGGCGTGGACGGCCCTGCGAGCAACGGCCGGAACCGCTTTGCCCCGTCCTACGAGTTCCAGGATTCCCATGGCCTGAGGTGGCTTGGCCAGTCAGACATCTACGGCCCGGACCAGGAAATCATCGGCACGCACATCCCGGTGCTCTACAATCCGGCGAACCCGGCTGAATCGACGAGGCCCGTCTTTGTCATCTCCCGGGGCAGCCTCTGGGTGGGCCTCATGCTCGCCATCTTCGGCGCCGGCGGAACGGCAATGTTCGCAGCCGTGCTTCTCTAGCCTTCGCCCGGGGCCGGATAATTTACACCGGCGCTTCACTTTCGTGATCTGTCGGAAATCTGAAAGCTGTGTACTTATCGACAACTCGTGCTGTAGAAATGAAACAAACAGGCACAAGGAGTTTATGAAGTATTAATTTCGGACACTCAAACAAGGAGTGTCCCCTCAGTTTCCAGAGGAGTAAACGTGGTTGTCGCAGCTGTCGATCCCGGTTCCACAGACATCACCGCTTTGATCCACCACCCCGTCTTATGGGCGTCCGCGGTAGGCGTTTTCGCCGTCGTCATCCTCCAATCGGTGATCTACTTCAAGGCCATCCGGAAAGCGGCACCGGCCGCTGAGCTCACGCCGGGGCAGGTCAACAGCTCAGTCCGCTCCGGTGCCGTGGCGGCTATTGGCCCCTCACTTGCCGTTGCCCTCATCGCCATCTCCCTCCTACCGCTGTTCGGAACCCCCGCGGTCCTGACACGCATCGGCCTGGTGGGCTCAGCTGCCTTCGACGTTGCAGCGGCCGGCATTTCGGCCGGCACCCAGGGCGCACAACTGGGCGGACCCACGTACACGCAGAAGATCTTCGCCCTCGCCTTCGCAGCCATGACCATCGGCGGGCTCGCCTGGATGCTGACGGCGCTGATCCTGACGCCCATCCTCAGCAAAGGCGACGCCAAGCTCCGCAAGGTTAACCCCGCAGTGATGGCCATTGTCCCGACGGCGGCGCTGCTGGGCGCGTTTTTCACCCTCGCCTTCCAGGAGGTGCTCAAGTCTCCCGTCCACCTCGTCACCATGCTCGCCTCCGCGGCAGCAATGGGCGTGTGCCTCCTGCTTGCCCATAGGCTCCGGCTTCCGTGGCTTCGCGAATGGGGACTGGGAATGTCCATCATCGTGGCACTCACCGCCGCTTTCCTCATGACCGCAGCCGCCTGAAACCCCGATAGGAGCCAATCTGATGTCCACCACGACTTCCCCTGAAACATCCGCACGGTTTTCGGCCTTCGACCGCACCACATCAGTCTGGGGTCCCATCACCCTGGGGCTCGGGCTGCTGATTTCCCTGGCCGCGGCCCTGTACGCCGCCTTCGGCGCAGGCATGGGCGTGACGCCCCTGGAACTGGTCACCGCCGTCGGGGCCGTCCTGGCCACGTTCGGCATCATCGCCGTGATCGAGCCCGTGTCCTATTTCCCCATCCTGGGGCGCTCAGCCATGTACCAGGCCTTCCTGATCGGCAATATTGCCAACAAACTGCTGCCGGCGGCCATCGTGGCTCAGGCCAACCTGGGGGAGAAGCCGGGCACCCGCCGGGCTGAACTCATCGCCGGCAGCGCCATCATCGGCGCGGTGCTGGTCCACATCACCACACTCATCCTCTTTGTTGGCGTGCTGGGCACCTGGCTCGTGGGAATGCTCCCCGCGCCCCTGATCGCTACGGCGCGCAGCTACATCCTGCCCGCAATATTCGGCGCCGTGGTCCTGCAGAGCGTCATGGCAATGAAGAGCCGCCGCACCACGATTGTGGCCGTCATTGTGGCCGCCGCCATCGTGTTCGTGGTGGTGCCGCTGGCTCCGGGCCTGACGTACTTTGCCACCGCGCTGGCTGTCCTCATCACCATCGCAGCCTCCTGGTTTGCGCGCTCCAGAGCCCCGCAGGCTCCGATGGAACCGGCCGCCGGCGAAGACGTCCAGGCCACCCGCATTTCCGAACCCACCCACTGAAAGGGCAGCCAGCAATGAGCACCACCACCACAGGCGTACGCCTGACCCCCGCCGTCGAAGTTCCCGAGGACTTCGTGGAGCAATACGTCGGCGTCTACAAGCACCTGCATGCCCACCCGGAACTCTCGGCACAGGAATTCAAGACCGCGGAGTACATCGAACAGCACCTTGCGGGCCTGGGCATCGAATCCTTCCGCTGCGGGGGGACCGGCGTGGTTGGCATCCTGAAGAACGGCGACGGTCCGGTCATCGGCTTCCGCGCCGACACCGACGGCCTGCCCATCCCAGAACAGACGGGCCTTGACTATGCCAGCGAGGCCACCGGCACCCTGCCGGACGGGACCACCGCTCCGGTGATGCACGGCTGCGGCCACGACACGCACATTGCCGCCGCTCTGGCGCTCGCTTCGCTCCTCACGGACCGCAGCGAGCTGTGGGCCGGAACCCTGGTGCTCATCTTCCAGCCCGGCGAAGAGACGGCCTACGGTGCGAGGGCGATGATCGACGACGGCCTGTGGGACCGGGCCCCCAAACCAGACGTGGTGCTGGCCCAGCACGTCATGCCGGTCAGCCAGGGCAAACTCATGATCCGGGGCGGGCACATGGCCAGCCTGGCCGATTCGTGGAAGATCACCGTCCACGGCAAGCAGGCCCACGGCTCGCAGCCCGAAAAGTCGATCGACCCGATCGTGGCCGCCGCTGCCATGGTGCTTCGCCTGCAGACCATCGTCTCCCGCGAGCTGGCACCCTCGACGCCGGCGGTCGTCACCGTGGGAACTTTCCATGCGGGCCTGAAGGAGAACATCATTCCGGACTCCGCCGAGTTCTCGGTCAACGTCCGGACTCCCGACGAGGACACACGCGCCACCGTGCTTGCCGCCATCCGCCGGATCATCTCAGCCGAAGCCGAGGCCTCGGCGGCGCCGGAACCCACCATCGTGGAACTGAACAGCTTCCCCCGCTGCTACAACGATCCCGCCTCCGCCGACCGCGTCACTGCGGCGTTCACGGCTGACTTCGGCGCCGATGCGCTGATCGACGCACCGCTCGGCATGGGGTCGGAGGACGCCGGGTGGCTCAGCGACGCCATCGGCGTGCCTGGCGTGTTCTGGGCCTTTGGCGCCTTCGATCCGGAGCTCTTCGAGGACGGCGCGGCACCCGCCGGGAACCACTCGCCGCAGTTCGCCCCGGACGCCCGTGCCGCCGTCGTGGGGGGAACAGGTGCAGCGCTCTCCGGAGTGCTAGCCTATCTGGGCCGGAACTGACGTGAGCGGGGCGGCGGCGGGTCCGCCGCCCCGGTTCCGTTCCGCGGAAGCAGCCGTCCGGCGTCGTACTTTCCCAGCCGCAATGAGAGGAGCCGGGACGTGGAGCAGCTTGACGCCCTGGACCGGCAGATTGTGGCCGCGCTGGTTCGGAACGGGCGCGCGCCCTGGCGCCTGATCGCCGATGTCCTGGGGCAGCAGGAACGCACCGTGGCACGCCGCGGCAACAAGCTGCTCGAATCCGGGCTGGTGCGCACCAACTCCTTCATCAACCCGTCGTCGGTCAGTTCGCGGTCGGCCTTCCTGCTGCGCGTGACGGCGGCGCCACGCAACCTGCGCGGTGTCTGCACATGGCTTGCGGAGCAGGAAGAGTCATCCTGGGTCACCGCACTGTCCGGCACGAACGAGGCCGTGGCGGAGCTCTTTCTTTCCCCGGATGAACTGGGCGGGCTTCTCTACCGGCGCCTGTCCGGGGTGGACGGTGTGCAGTCCTTCGCCATGACACCCCTGCTGGAGTATTTCCGCACCCCCAGCGGCTGGACCCCGGAGGTACTGGATAAGAAACAGTACGCCGCGCTCCACCGCGACGAGGACGGCCGGCTGGCCGGAATCCGCACCGGCCAGCCCGGTGAGGCACTTGATGAAACGAACTGGGCCCTGGCCGGGCTCCTCCAACGCAACGGGCGGGCCACCGTGGATGAGCTGGCCACCGAATTGTCGGTCTCCAAAGCAACCGTCAGCCGCCGCCTTGAAGCCATGACCAACTCCGGTGCCCTGTTCATCAGGGCAGTGGTGGATCCGGCAATACTCGGATTCCCCGTGGAGTCCCTGATCACCCTGACCCGTTCCGGCAAGGCGGCGGAGGCGCCGGCGAAATACCTGGCCGGCCTTCCGGTGACCCGCTGGGCCGCCGCCTCAGGTGAAGACGTGCTGGCCCAGGTGGCCCTGCCAAGCCTGGACGAACTGCGGCTGCTGCTCGACGATCTCCGGCAGTTGGAGACGGTGACGTCCGTCCGGTCCTCGGTCTATGCCGAGATCTTCAAACGCAGCACCGTGATGTACCGGGACGGGATTCCGGAGCGGCCGGCGCGGGAAGTGTGACCCGTGTGAAGTGACTCTGTTGCGTGCCGTCCCGGCGACGGAGTAAAGTGTGAGCCGTGTCACCGACAAGTGACACATGCTTTTGATCTGCGGCGGGAGAGTCCTGCCGGTACGTTCAGCAGGCGCCGTAGGAGCAAATCCTCCCCAGGAATCTCTCAGGCCCACGTACCGCCGCGGCGAGGCAACTCTGGAAA
>NZ_JARCCY010000015.1:0-111236 GCF_039907775.1 Arthrobacter sp. CC3 | reverse complement strand
ACGATTAACAGGTTCCCAGCCGAAAGTCCGATTAAACCGCCGAAAGTCACCAATAAACGCGACTGTAGTACTAGGCGCCGCCACTCCTACGCGCGGTTCTCCCGTTGCAGGGCGGCGTCGTGTTCGGCGTGGGCCTGCTTGAGCAGGTCCATGAACTCCGTTTCGTTGCGGATGAGCCGTTTGTACTTCTCCGGAAGCTTTTTGAGTTCCCCCTCCTCGCGGAGCATCTTGTTGAAGATTTCCTCGCGCTCGGCAATGCCCGTCTCGTAGTTCAGGTCCACGTATTCGGTGGCGTGCCGCTTGGCGCCGGAAACCATGTTCTTGGCCTTGCCCTTGGGGCTGTAGATCGAAGCCAGGATGGTGACCACCAGGACACCGATGATCACGGTGAGCGAGAGACCGGTGCTGATCTCGACGACGGTCACGTGTTCGCCGCCGTTGATGAAGTGCACGTTGTTCTCGTGCAGGGCGTGGAGGATGAGCTTGACGCCGATGAAGCCGAGGATCGCGGCCAGGCCGTAGGAAAGGTAGATGAGGCGGTCGAGCAGTTCGTCGATGAGGAAGAACAGCTGCCGCAGGCCCATGAGGGAGAACGCTGTGGCGGTGAATACGACGAACACGTTCTGGGTCAGGCCGAAGATGGCGGGGATGGAGTCCAGCGCGAACAGGATGTCCGTTCCGCCGATGGCCACCATCACCAGCAGCATGGGGGTCAGGACGCGTTTGCCGTTTTCCACGGTGAAGAGTTTGTCGCCGTCGTAGTGCTGTGACGCGGGGAGGAACTTCCTGGCAAGCCGGACCACCAACCCTTCGGAGTCGTCGTCGTGCGAATCCGGCCTGAGCAGGTTGCCGGCGGTGATCAGCAGGATGAGGCCGAAGATGTAGAACACCCAGGCGAAGCTGTTGATCAGGGCGGCGCCGAGGAAAATGAAGCCGGTGCGGGCGATCAGGGAGAAGACGATGCCGAACAGAAGCACCTTCTGCTGGTCCGCACGGGGGACTTTGAAGCTGGCCATGATGATCAGGAACACGAAAAGGTTGTCCACGGACAGGGCCTTTTCGGTGACATAACCGGCGAAGTACTCCGTGCCCATGGTGGGGCCGCCGAAGATCAGGACGCCGATGCCGAAGACTAGGGCGATGCCCACGTAGATCGCTGACCACGTGGCCGACTCCCTGAGCTTGGGGGAGTGCGCCTTGCGGACGTGGAAGAAGAAGTCGAAGGCCAGCAGGCCCACGATGCCGACGACGGTCAGTATCCATACGTAAAGGGGGACCTGCATGCTGCGTGCCTTCCGGTCGGTTGGGGTTGAGTCAACCCTACCGGGCGAGGGTTACTGGCTGCCTGCTACTGGGCGGTGTCTGCCCAGCCTTTGCTGGACGGGCCGCCGTCGGCTCCGTCCTGACACAGCCGGAAGGCGACATCGGCGGCCTGCGCGACCGCCGCCGCTGACGACTGCTTGGAACCGGCGCTCCCGGTGGCCGTGCCTGTGCTGGTGCCGGCTGCGCTGGCGCCGGCTGCGCCGGCGCCGGCTGCGCTGGTGCCGGCTGCGCTGGTGCCGGCTGCGCTGGTGCCGGCTGCGCTGGTGCCGGCCGCGAGTCCCGCCGCGTAGCCCACCATCAGGGCGGTGATTGGTGCCGCGGCGTGGGTGACGGACCGCGCCGACTCTCCGGCCAGGTCCAGGATGAGTTCGCGGTCAAAATCGAGGTCCAAGAGCTGCAGGGCCTGTGCCAGCCGGTGGCTCCATTGGTCCAGGATCTGGTTTTCGTTGTCGTTGGCGGTCATGGGTCGCTCCTAGGTGACGAGTGCGGTCAGATGTGTGGTCGGGAAATAACGGCAGATGCCTCGAGGTTAGGCTGTAGCGAGAGCTGCTATCAAGGAGATTCCCGATGAGTGATGTGACCATCCGCCAGAACCCGGACCGTGAGCGCTTTGAAGTGCTGGTCGCAGGCACCGTGATCGGCAAGGCGGCGTACAAAGAATACGACGCCGGCGACTCGCCGCAGCGGATTTTCTACCACACCGTGATAAACGAGGAGTACGGCGGCCAGGGGCTGGCAGGCAAGCTCGCCACCGCGGCACTGGATGAAACCGTGGCCGCCGGGCTGCGCATCGTCCCAGTGTGCCCCTACATCAAGAAGTTCCTCACCAAACATCCCGAGTACGCCGCGAGCACTACCGCCACCACACCGGCCCACCTCGATTTCCTCAGCGGGGCGCTGGCCGCGCGGGCTTGAGGGTAGCGCGGCGGCGGCGGGCGTAGCGAGGGCCGTCGCAGGCGCGGCGGGCGTAGCCAAGGCAGCGCGACGGCCATGGGTTTCGCGTGGCGCCACGCGCTGGCGTGGTCGGGCTGCCCGGTTAGGCTGCGATCCACTTCTCCCAGTCCGGCAACGGGTCAACGGGCAAGCCCGCGGGTGGATCTGGATCGAAGGGAATGTCCGGAGGCGCGTCTGGGTCGAAGGCACCGGGCATCCACGGCGGTTCCCAGTCGTACCCTTCGCTGAGGTAGCGGCGACCCGAGGGTGCCACCCAGCCCGGCGGTGCGTCGGTGCCCGCGCCGACAGGTTTCCAGCCGGTGGTGTGCCTGAGCCGGTGATGCCTCCGGCAGGGCTGGTTGAGGTTGGAGACGCCTGTAACGCCGCCCTTGTGCCAGGGCGTGACGTGATCCGCCTCGTTGTCGAGGGATTGGCTGTTGCAGCCAGGGAACGGGCATTTGCCATCCCGGAGGCGGAGCCACTGGAGCATGGCCACCGGGATGCGGTAACTGGAGCGTCCGATCTCCAGCGGTGCACCGGTGCCAGGGTCAGTCAGCACGCGGTGGAAGGACGTGGCGCCGTTTGCGACCAATTGGCGAGCCATGCTGGGCGGGATGGGTCCGTACCCATCCAGGTGGGCTGGTTCTTCGGTGGCACCCAGCAGGGAAAACACCGGCACCGTGACCAGTACTTGCGCCTTCGGCGACGGGACACCCTCAGCGACACCGGCGACCAGCCATTCTGCGGCGGTGTCTGCCCGGAGCTGGGCAAGGTTCCGCGGCTCGGCGGGCCCTTGTAGGGTCCTGGCTGCCGCAGTGGCGCGTTGCCAGATGGAAGCGGCGGTGTCGGCAGGCAGGTAGGCGGAAAGCCACGCCATGCCGTCGCGGTCCGGAGTGTATTCCAGCCGCCGGTCCTCAACGCTGGCCTGATGGCGTCGTTCGATGCTGACGGGGTGGTGGCGCTCCCGCCATGTTCGTGCTTTGGCGCGGAAGCGGGACGGCACCAGATCTCCAGCCGGACAGCCCCGCGCAGCGTTAACGGCGTCCGGGTCCAGGAAGTGCGCTTCCAGAGCGGCAGCCGCCGCCGTGTCGATGCCGGTGGTTTCGTCCACCAGGATCCGGGCGTGCTGCCAGGAGATGGTCCCGGCCTGAAGGGCAGTAAGAGTCAGCGGAAGTGCCGTGGTGAGCTGCCGGGTTTCCTGGAGGAATGCTTCAGCGGTTCTTTCGCTAACGGTCAGGACGCAAGCTAGCTCGGCGACCACACCCATCGCCGCGGAGCACCGCTCCTGGGGCGACGCCGACGGGGATGCCATGGCTTTCGTCGCCTCCGCAAAGGTCTCCGTCAGCCCGACCTTGACGGCTGCGGTGCGGGCCTCGATGTGGGCCACCTCGGTAAGGCCGTCCAGGCAGACGTCAGCCAGCTGCCGCAGATGGTCCGAGCCGGTCCCGCTGGCGAGCCGCGAACCGTCCCACACGCGATGCAGCTCGGCAACGGACGCCGCGACGGCGTTCAATGCCGTGACCACTGCGTTGTTTTCCATATTTACAGTTTGGCGGGAGGGTCCGACATTCAACATTTGCTCAATGGCACCGAGACTCTATGCTGGGCTGATCAAAATCCGGCCGCGCCGAGCCGGAATTAGGGCACGCTTCTTGCGACACTGGAAACATTCTTTGCCGGCGCGCTCACTGATACGTCAACGGAGTCCTTGCTATGAGCCACCTATTTAAGACCACCGCGTCATATCCGAATGCCCTGATGCTTTTGATAACGGAAGACGATCCAACTGTTCCGGAAATTGACCGAGTATCCAACATTTGGCAGAGCGAGAGCATGTTGGCCATCGCCGTTCAACACGATGCCGAGGGTGACGTTGAACTCCAGATCACCAATGAAACCCCGTCGACGTCCAACATGACGCTGCTCTTCCATGGCCTCCTCCCGACGGGGAGACGGCTTGTTGAGATCCAGACAGTGTATTTGGACCGCATCACCGGCATCAGGACCCTGACGCAGGAACTTCCGCTTCGCATTTGGGGTGACGATCCGGGGCAGCCGGAACACGTGGTGATCGAATGTCTCGGAATTGTGGAGCTTTCCTAGAAGGACCCCGGCACAGACAGTGGTCCGCGGCGACGGGGAACGTTTCAGCGCTATATCGCCTCAGCGCAGGAGTGAGTCGCGCTGCCCGCTACGCTCGACCTATGCATTCCCACGATGAGCCCCTTCCGCACCGGCCGAGGCGGGTCCTGGTGGCAGGAGTATCGGGCGCAGGCAAAACCACCCTGGCTGCGCGGATCGCGGCTATCACGGGCGGCAAGCACACGGAGATTGACGCTCTCTTCCATGGGCCGGACTGGACGCCCCGAGGGGAATTCCTGGCCGACGTGCACAGGTTGGTGGGCACCGATTCGTGGACCACCGAGTGGATGTACGATGCCGCGCGGCCACTGCTGGCTGACAAGGCGGACCTCCTCGTTTGGCTCGATCTTCCGTTCCTTCGCGTGACCCTTCCCCGTGTCCTCCGGCGAACTGTCCGCCGTCGGTGGCGCCGCGAAGAACTCTGGAACGGCAACATTGAAGCGCCGCTACTGTCCTTCTTCACAGATAGGGACCACATCGTCCGGTGGGCTATTCGGACGCGGCGAAAGTACTCCGGGGTGATGCCGCAGTTCGTCGCCGAATACCCGCATGTCGTCGTCGTCAGGCTGAGGTCCCAGCGCGAAGTCGAACAATGGCTCGGCGGATCGCTGATGCCTGCCGTCACCGGTTGACCGGTCCTGGGGGCAGAATGGGACCGTGATCTCGCCGAACGCAACAGTGAACCGCAACCCAAAAATGTCGCCGGGGGCGTGGGTGAGCCTCGCCATCACAGCTCTGGTTCTCTGCCTCGGGCCGGTGCTTATCGTCGTCGGCACGCTCCTCGTGGATGCCGACGACGAGCTTGCGCGGAGCGGGGAACGGACGGTGGGGTTGATTGTTGATTTTGACGACGTAAGGAAAGCCTCCGCCCGCGACATCAGAGTCGAGTACCAGTCCGCCGACGGATTCGTTTACTACACCTCGGCCGCCGTGGACCATGACCAGCACCCGGTGGTGGGCGAGGAAGTCACCGTGGCGTACCAGGAATCAGATCCAGGCAACGCAACGGTCCTCGGGTATGAAAGCGACGGCGTATCTTTGCGGGGGATGGGCGTCCTCCTGACTGCCCTTTTCGGGGGAATCGGCGTCTTCGTGTTCATCAGTAAGCTGCTGGGCAAGAGGAAGGACCCCAGGAAGCGCACGGACTAGCGCTTCGGGCAACGCCCAGAAAGATGAGGATCGGAATGCCAGAGACCGTTGAGGCTGTCCTTCACGACGGGTCAAGAATAGCTATCACGGCTCAGGGGGAGGGGCCGGCGCTGCTCCTGCCAGTCCGGCTGGAACCGTATGGGACCGTCGAGGCCGAGACCATGCGCGAATGGGGCGGGGATCCTGACGTGGGACCGGCCTTGGTCCACGGGCTTTCCAGGTCAAACCGCGTGATCGCGGCCGACTACGAAGGCCACCGGATGGCCCATCCTGCGGCAGACACGCTGACCCCCGATCACCTCGCCGCCGATCTGCTGGCCATTGCGGACGCCGCGGGAGCCGACGTTTTCGGTTACTACGGTTACTCATGGCTTGCGTTGAGCGGGCTCCAACTCGCCCTCCGCACGGACCGCCTCCGTGCCCTGGTGATGGGCGGTTTTCCGCCCGTGGACGGACCGTACCGGAGCATGCTGGCGGTCACCCGCGCCGCACATGCGATGTCCCAGGCGACGTCCACCCAGTCTCCTGGCCAGTCCACTGTTCCGGTCGCCGAGGCCGAACCGGGAGACTGGGACCACGTTTCCGTCCAGACCACCGAGGCGCAAACGCGGCAGTTCGTCACCCTGTATGAAGCGCTCCAAGGGTTCGACGACTTTGCCGCCGAAGTCCCGCCGGACTTGCCGCGGCTCGCCTTTGCCGGTGCCGAAGATCAGATTGACTACAGCGCCCAATGGGGCGGGGTCCGGGTGCGGATCGGTGAACCCCTGGCCCAACACCAGGCGGCCCTCATCGCTGCAGGTTGGGACGTTCAAGTCCTTCCCGGCCTGGATCACCTCAGCGCGATGCACAGCTCAGTGGTGCTGCCGATTTTGACCGCCTGGCTTCAGAGGGTCGGATGGGTAAGGCGGCCGGCTGCTGATTAGGCTTGGACCATGGACTTCCAGATCCGCCAGGCCACGCCGGATGATGCCGACGCCCTCGTGCGCATGCACACCCTGGTCCACGAGGAGTGCTACGCACGCCAGTTGTCACCCGAGTTCTTCCGCGCCCGCCGGGCCAGCATTCCCCAGCGCATCGAACAGCGTCGAAAATCCCTGGCAACCGCTGACCCGCGTCTCATTGCCTTGGACGACAGCAACGAAGTGGTGGGATTCGCCGATGCCGGCCCGGCACTCGACGCGGACGCGCCCGAACAGCTGGAGCTGTACGCGATCTACATTCTCCGGCGCATGTATGGCAGCGGCCTGGGGGCTGCCCTGCTGCACGCCGCCGTCGCCGATTCACCGGCGTACCTGTGGTTGCTTGAGGACAATCCCCGGGCGCTGGCCTTTTACCTCAAATACGGCTTTCGGGAGGACGGCGAGCGCAAACTGCTGCCGCCGGAATGGGAGGAGCTGCCCGTGATCCGAATGGTCCGGTCAGCCAAGCCCTAGGCTAGTCCGGCTGACCGCCAGGCTCCGTCCCGTCAGGCTCCGTTCCGCCAGTCTCTGTCCCGCCGGGTGCCGCGGTCTCCTCGGGTTCCCAGCGCAGCAGGTCGCCCGGCTGGCACTCCAGCACCTCGCACAGGGCTTCGAGGGTGGTGAAGCGCACCGCTTTGGCTCGGCCGTTCTTGAGCACCGCCAAGTTTGCGGGCGTGATCCCGACGCGATCCGCGAGTGCTCCCACGGACATCTTCCGCTTGGCAAGCATCACGTCGATGTCGACGACGATCGGCATCAGATCACCTCGTCGAGTTCGTCCCGCAGGTGCCTGGCTTCGGCATCGCGGGCCACCGCCTGTGCCAGCAGCATGCGCAGTACGACGACGACGAGCGCCACTCCGGCGATCAGCACGCCGGCGCCTCCGATCAGGAGGACGACGCCGGGGGCGACGGATTCGCCCGGGGCGAGGACGACGCCGAGCCCGAAGGTCAGCAGAGACGCCGCGGCGAAGGCTCCCGTCACCACATCCACGTAACGGAAGGCGGCGTGCGAGAACACGGTTCCGCGCCGCACCATCGTCAGCAGCCGCCAGACGCAGACCATGGTGACCTGGACGGCGAGGATGCCCAGGAGGACGATCACGAGGACCGGCACACTGACGCGGGCGATGTCCGGGCCCAGGTCCTCGTTGAGGTCCCGGGCCAGCAGCGGAACCATCACGGCCTGCACAAATACCGAACCGGCGAGTCCCATCGCGAGCACAATCCGCAATGCGAGGACAGTCAGCTTTCCCATTAGATCTCCTTGGGTGTCGAATAACAGTTGGATACTATCGATATTCGATAGCTTGGACAAGCGGACCCGGCGCGTGACTCCTCGAAAGGCCAGCCCGCAAGCGGACGCCCGTGGTAGCCTGCCGGGCATGGCCGTGGACCCTTCCCTGCTCACCTGGCTGCTCGACTCCGACCCGGCGCTCCGCTGGCAGGTGGAGCGCGACCTTGCGGGCGCGCCGCGTGACACGTGGGAAGCGACCCGGTCCCGTCTGGCCACGGAGGGCTTCGCCGCACGGCTCCTCGCCCTGCAGGATGCCGACGGCCAGTGGGCGGGCGGTGCGTTCTTCCCCCGAGACTTTGACTTCCACGGCCCCGAGGCAGCCGACGGCGCGGGGCAGCCGTGGACCGCAACCACGTGGACGCTCAACAGCCTCCGTGACTGGGGCCTCGATGGAGCCGTCCTCGCCGGCACCGCCGAATTGCTCGCCGCGAACAGCCGCTGGGAGTACGACGACCTGCCGTACTGGGGCGGTGAGGTGGACTGCTGCATCAACGCCTACACGCTGGTCAACGGGGCATGGCTCGGGGCAGACGTCTCCGGAATCGCCCAATGGTTCCTGGACCACCGCATGGCCGACGGCGGCTGGAACTGCGAGTGGGTGGAGGGCTCCACCCGGTCGTCCTTCCATTCCACCCTCAACGCGCTGAAGGGCCTGCTGGACTACGAAGCCGCGACCGGCGGAACCAGCAGGCTGCGCGCCGCCCGCCGGGCCGGTGAGGAGTACCTGCTGCAGCGCCGGCTGCTCCGCACCCTGTCCACCGGCGAAATAGTGGGCCCGTGGGTGACGCGGTTCGCCTACCCGTTCCGCTCGTTCTATAGCGCGCTCAACGCGACGGACTACTTCCGGGCAGCGGCCCTGCACGACGGAGCCGCGCCCGATCCGCGGCTGGCCGAAGCCATCGAGACGGTCCGGGCCGCCCGCCGTACCGACGGTACATGGCTGCAGGAGCGCCGCCATCCCGGACGGGTCTGGTTCGAAGTCGACGTTGCGCCCGGGGAGCCGTCCAAGTGGCTGACCTTCTTCGGGGCGCGGGTGCTGGACTGGTGGGACGGCGCGAACGGACACGTGCGGCCCCGGTGAAAGGGGCCGCACGTGTCCGTTCGCGCTTACCAGGCTGTTCCGGATGAGGGACCACCGGCCTATACCGCCCGGCAGTCCTTGTGGGTACCGTGGCCTCATGCAGAAGATATCGATCGAGGCCCTGGCCCGGCAGCAGCTCGCCGCCGCGCTTGCAGCGAGCAACGGGCGTGCCGCAGACACTGTCTATGGCGGGCATGAGAAGGTGCTCCGCCAGACCGTGATGGCGCTCAAAGCCGGAACGCAGCTGAGTGAGCATCAGAACCCGGGAGACGCCACGGTCTATGTCCTCCAGGGCAGCCTCCGCCTGCGCGCCGGTGAGAACTCGTGGGACGGCAAGCCGGGTGACCTGCTGATCGTCCCGGACGGCCTGCACAGCCTGGAAGCCGAAGAGGACTCGACGTTCCTGTTCACCGTGGCGAAGGGCACGACGCGGCCGTAACCAAGTTCGGCCCGGCGCGCCGATGTAGGCAAGACTGTTTCCGTGAGCAACAAACCCCGGACAGCCCTCGCCGTCGCCGGCCTCAGCCTGGGCACGTCGCTGAACCCGCTGAACTCGTCCATGATCGCCGTTGCCCTGGTGGTGCTGCGCGCGGACTTCGGGCTCGACGTCGCCACGGTCACCTGGGTGATTACAGCCTTCTACCTCACCTCCGCGGCTGGCCAGCCGCTGATGGGCCGGATGGCGGACCGCTTCGGGCCGCGGCGCCTGTTCAATTTCGGGATGATCCTGGTGGCAGTGACCTGCGCGCTGGCGCCTTTTGCCCCGAACTTCGCGCTGCTGTGCGTCGCCCGGGCCGTCATGGCGCTGGGGACTGCGACGGCGTACCCGAGCGCCGTCGTCATTGTCGGTGCCCTGGCCCGGGCCGCCAACGTCAAGTCCACCAGGCCGCTCGGCCGTATCCAGATGGCCAACACCTCCGCGGCGGCGGTGGGTCCGGTGGTGGGCGGGCTGCTGGTGAGCCTGGTCGGCTGGCAGGCCCTGTTCCTGATCAACGTGCCGTTGTCGCTGGCGGCGCTCCTCATTGTCCGGAAGTACGCCCCGGTGGACGACGACCGGGAACGCGGCAGCGCCGCCGAACTCCTCAGGGACTCGGACATTCCCGGCATCCTGGGCTTTGTCGGCTCCCTGACGCTGGTCATGATGGCCCTGCTGAACGTGCTGCCGGACGCGCGCTGGTGGCTGCTGGCCGGCGGTACCGTGCTGGCCGGGCTCTTCGTCTGGCGCGAACTGAAGTTCAGCCCGCCCTTCCTGGACCTGCGGCTGCTCGGCAGAAACCGGCCGCTGCTGCTGGTCTACCTGGGCTTCGCCGTGTTCAACGGCATCTACTACTTTGCGTTCTTCGGCCTGCCGCAGCTGCTGCAGGAAGCGGCCGGCTACGATCCCGGCGTCGTGGGTCTCCTCATGCTGCCGCTGGCAGCAATGTCCGTGATCGCGACGCCGTTCGCGGTCCGCGCGATCGATCGCTTCCGTGTGCGGCGGGTGCTGATCTCCGGCGTCCTGTTCCTGGTGGCCGCCGCCGGAGCCATGTGGCTGCTGACCGCCTCCTTCGCCATCCCGCTGGTGCTGCTGCTGACGGCCCTGATGGGCATTCCGTGGAGCGTGGTCAGCATCGCCTCCAGCCAGGGCATGTACGTCTCCACCCAGCCGCACGAGCGCGGCGTGGCCGCCGGGATCTTCCAGACCTGCCGGTACCTGGGCGCCATTACGGCCACGGTGATGATCGGCATCTTCTACGGCAGCGGCGTGAACCAGGCCAACTGGGGCCTGATGGTTCTCACCATGCTGGTGCTGGGGGCGGTCGCCTTCGGCGTGACGCTGCTGTGGCGGGAACGGAAATGAGCTGTGGGGTGCGGCCCAAAATGAGCGCCAAAACCACGCCGTAAGGACCCCCGCCCGCGCCCTCCGAAGCGCCCATCGGCGCCCCGATTTCCTTGTTTTCACGCCATATTGACACCCAGATGGCGCGGGAATACTGTCTGCCTTAACGGGGTCCTTCCGCCCCGTTTTCCAATATTTTCGGCGCTGACCCTGGGCCGCTTCTGCTTGGCGACGGCGCCAGCGAGGAGGGTCCCATGTCTTGGGAAATGTCCGGAACATACGTCGGCAACTGCACCTGCTCCCTGATCTGCCCCTGCCCCGTGGACGGCGTGCCCACCGGCCCGGACGGCGAGTGCCGCGGCTTCAACGTGTTCCATATTGCGACCGGCGCGATGGAGGAAACGGACCTGTCCGGCGTCGACTTCGCGTTCTTCAACTGGTTCCCCACCCACCTGACCGCAGGCGGCTGGAAAGTGGGGGCCGTCGTCGACGAGGGCGCATCCGATGCCCAGGTGGACGCACTCGAGAGCATCCTCCGTGGCCAGGCCGGCGGCCCGTTCGGGGATTTGGCTGCGCTGTACGGCGAATGGCTGGGACTGGAACGCGCAAGTGTCTCGTTCTCCGACGGGGATACTCCGTCCGGCTCGGTGGCGGGCCGCGTGGTTGTCACCTTCGAGCCGTTGCCCGGGCCCGACGGCGGCGTGACCACCGTGAAGAACGCGATGTTCGGCTTCGCCCCGGAGTTCCGGATCGGCAAGGGACCGGGGCACCCGGACCGCTTCGGGATGGAGTTCGACGGCGTATACGGCGAGACGTCCGACTTCACCTTCGCCAGCGAAATGGCCGAGGGCGCCCCCAAGGGCCGCGGCTAGGCCCCGCGTGATGTACCACCGGAAGCTGTTCAGGAGGGTGGGTGTGCAGCCGGTGGCGCACGCCCACCCTCAGGTATATGCCAGGCCGGCCTCCCGGATCGACCCGCGGGAAGCCGGGCTCGTCGCCATCCTCCTGGTGCTCGCGGCGGCGAGCTGGATCTTTACTTCAACCCAGCTGAGCGGAATGGACATGGGCCGCTGGACGGACCCGGGGCCGCTGGGGTTCTTCGTGGCCACCTGGGTGGTGATGCTGTCGGCCATGATGTTTCCGTCCGTGGCGCCCATGGTGGTGGCGTATGACCGGATCCAGCGGCACCGCAGGGTCACGGGACGGCACGCGCCTGCCGGGGCAACAACTGTGTTCGTGGCCGGGTACCTGCTGGCCTGGACAGCCTTCGGGCTGGTGGCCTACTCGCTGTACATGTCGGTCGCCTCGCTCGCGCCCGGGCTCTTCGGCTCGGACCAGGGCGGACGTTACCTGGCAGCCGGCGTGATCCTGGTCGCGGCGGTCTATCAGCTGACCCCCGCCAAGAACGTCAGCCTGATGAAATGCCGGACGCCCATGGATTTCATCCTGCACCGCATGCGGCCCGGCTACCGGGGCGCGCTGGTGATGGGTGTGGAGCACGGGGCGTGGTGCGTCGCCTGCTGCTGGGCGCTGATGGCTGCCCTGTTCGCCCTCGGGGTGATGAGCGTCGGCTGGATGGCGCTGATCGGTGCCTTCATCGCCGCGGAGAAGATGCTGCCCTGGAAACGGCTGGCCAACCGCTCCGTTGCCGTGGCGTTCGCCGTGATTGCGCTCGGCATTGCCCTCACCCCCGCGGCGACGGCGGGGATGGGGATGTAACGTGCCGCCGTCGCTGAGCGCGGGCGGCCATTAACCGGGGGAATTATCCAAAGGTCTCACCGAACAAAGGAGCCGACAATGTCTGAAGGAACTGGACTCCTCAGGCGGTTTTACGAAGAAGTGCTGGCGGGCGGAAATCTCGCCCTGATCGATGAATTTGTGCTGGACGACATCCAGGACCACGAGGACCCGATGCCCGGGCAGCCGCCGGGAAAGGACGGCGTGAAGTTCTACACCAACGCCATCCGTGCGGCGTTCCCTGACCTCACCGTCCAACTCGATCCGGCGTTGGCCGACGGCGACCTTGAGGCTGCCCACGTGGTGCTGTCCGGCACGCACACGGGGGAGTTCCTGGGTGTTCCTGCAAGCGGCAAGAGCGTGCAATTCAGCAGCGCGGACATCATCCGCATCCAGGACGGGAAGGTGGCCGAGCACTGGGGTTCCTCCGACACGCTGAGCCTCATGCAGCAGATCGGCGCCGTCCCGTCACAGACAACGGACGCGAGCGCCGGCTGATAAAGGTTCGGGCCAACAGAGTTTCCCGCCGCCGCTCCTAGCCGACGGCGGGAAGCACCGCGTGCGGCACTGTCCCGTGACGGTGCCGCACCCCTTTGCCCGCGAGGCTAGCGGCGCGCAGCCACGCCCGCGCCGGCAGGAGCCTCCGCCGGCGCGTCCGCGACGCCCGCGCCTGCCGCATCCGGGACCGGTGCGGCCGCCGTCGACTTTTCAGCTGCAACGAACCCCGCTTCCTTCGGCCCGGGCGGGTAGGCGTGGTTGCGCCCGGTCACCACAATCACCAGCGCGACGACGACCGGCACCGCAGCAGCGACCGGCACCATCAGCGGGCCCGCCATGGTGAGGGCGGCAGCGCCGTACAGCGCGCCGATGGTGATGCCCAGCTGGATGGTCAGCACCGTGAGGCCGTTGGCAGCCTCCCGGTACTCCCTGCCGGCGCGAAGGATGGCCGACTGGTTGTAGATGCCGATCGCGCCGAAGGCGGCACCCCACACCGCCATGAGCACCAGGGCACCGGGGACGGTCCTGCCACCCAGTGGAAGGAGGAGGTACGCGGCGGCGATGATCGCCGTCGTAACCAGCAGCGCACGGCGCGGCCGCATGTCCACGGTGATGCCGGCGATCCAGATGCCCACCAGCCCGGAGAATCCCAGCACGGTGAGGGAAAGGGTGATGCTGTAGTCGGGCAGGCCGGCTTCGCGGAGGAACGGCGCGATGAAGGTGAACAGGGCGAAGTGGGCCATGAGCATCAGCGGCCAGGCGATGGCCACCGATTTCACTCCGGGCTGGCCGATCGCCTTGCGCAGGGACGGCCGCGGGGCGTCCGGGATCCGCCGGACGGCGGGCAGCAGCCACATGGCCAGGCCTGCGAGGACCACACCGGCGCCCGCCAGCAGGAGGAAGGACGCCCGCCAGCCGACCACTGCGCCCAGGGCGGTGCCCAGCGGGGCGCCGATGGCCAGGCCCAGGCTGTTGCCGCTGAAGACGATGGCCATCGCCTTGCCCACCTTGTGGGCCGGAACGATGCGCGCCACGAACGGGGCCATCGCGGTCCAGAGCAGGCCGTGGGCAATGCCGCCCACCAGCCTGGCGGCCAGGGCAGCGCCGAAATCGGACACCAGGCCAACCAGGGCGTTGCTGACGGCGAAGGTCAGGACCAGCGCCACCAGGAGGATATGCCGGGGGATGCGGGCGAGCAGCATCGCAGCGGGGATCACCGTGGCCACGATGATCGCGGCATACCCGGCGGTGAGGTAGCCGGCCACGGGTTCGGATACGTTGAGGCCGGCGCTGATCTGGGGGAGCAGGCCGGAGGGCAGCAGCTCGGTGGTGATGGCGGTGAAGCCGATCATCGACAGCACCAGCAGTGCGCCGAAGGGCATGCGGTCGCGTGCAGGAACGGAGGTCGCGGGAGGCACGGGTGAAGAGTCCTTTTCAGGGAGTGGGGGAAGGAACACGGCGCCGGTTGCCGGTGTCCTCCACTCAAATTACCTGATTTATTTATTGCGAGGCAGGGTCTGTCAGAACCACCTTCGCGGGAATGCGCGGACCCTTTCCGTTCAGCCGATCCGCTCGGCCAGGGACACGATAATCCCCTCCGGCCCCCGTACGTACGCCATCCGCCAGCTGTTCTCGTACTGGCCGATGCCGCCGACCAGCCCGTAGCCGTCCGCGGCCAGTCCGTCCACGGCTGACTGGAGGCCGTCCACCTCGAAGGACACGTTGCGCAGCCCCAGCTCGTTGGCCATCGCATCGGGCGATCCCGGCTTGTGGTCGGGCCGGACGAAGCTCGCGAGCTCGATCCGGCTTCCTCCGTCCGGCGGCCGCAGCATAACGATCTCGGTGCGGGAGTCCGGGATGCCGCAGACGGTATCCAGGAACTCGCCCTCCACGAAAGTCCGGCCCTCCACTTCGAGACCCAGCTTGACGAAGAACGCCGTCACAGCGTCGAGGTCGGCGACGGTGATGCCGACATGGTCGAAACGCTGTATGTGTGCCACGAGAACCACCTCCTGTCAGTACTCGCCCTTGATCACGAAGTAGGAGCCACGGATAGTGCCGGCCAGCTTCGATTTCTGGCGGGCGAACTTGAAGCGCTCCGCCAGTTCCTCCGGCACGTCCATACCGTCGGCAAGTTTGAACCCCACGGCTCGCTTCCCGCCGTCCTCGATGCTGTACATAACGTTGATGGACAGCCCCGACTCGTAGAACACGTAGGACATCCGCAAGCCGTCGACTTCGAAGTCGGTTGCTTCCAGCGGGCGCGATCCGATGACGATGTCGCGCTCTTCCCGGAGGATCCGGTTCACCCGGTCCACCACCTCCGGAACCTCGCTGGCAGGGCTCACCGTGAAGACGTGGTTGTACTTGGTGCTGAAGTAGCGGGCCTCATTGGCGCGCAGACCCGCGGCGGCGTCGGCCACCGGGGATGATTCCAAGCCTGCAGTGGAAACGTTCTTGAAGTCGACGATGTGCGGCATGCGCCCTCCTGGTAAGGCGAGATCAGACGTGGTGGGACCAATGCTAACGCGACGGCGGTACGTGCTGGGCGTGAATCCCAGGGTCCGTTGGAAGTCGTTCGTCAGGTGGGCGTGATCCGTGTAGCCGAGTTCGGCAGCGATCGCCGCGAGGTCTGCCGCCGGGTCGGTCCGGGACCGGTCGGCGGCCTCCTGCAGGCGGCGCCGTCGGATCAGCGCGGACGGGCTCAGGCCGATGTACTTCTTCGCCACGCGTTGCAGGGTTCGCGGCGACACAAAAAGCCGCGCCGCAGCGTCCTCAAGGCGGGTCACTTCAGCTGGGGACCCGATCAGGTCCATCATCGCGTTGGCAAGCAGGCCCTCCTCGGAAACCTCCGGATCCTCCGCCACCAGCCAGCCGGTGAACGCCTCCACGGCGCGTTGCCGGCGTTCCGCCGGGTCGGTTCCGCTCATCGCCGCCAGCACTGAGGCATGAAGGTCCGCGAGCGGCAGCGGCAGTTGGGCATCCCGCAGGCTGCCCGGATCATCCGTGAAATGTGGCACCAGGGCAGGACGCAGGAGGGCTCCGACCGCCCATCCCCGGCCGGTGAGGTCGCGGTGTGACCGGCGGGTGGTGGGGCCGGCGAACTCCACGAGATCCTGCTGCACCACAAGGTTGGACGCGGGGAACGCGATCACGTGCTGGCGTGAGGTGTGCCCCGGCGCAATGTCCCATTCGGGGATCCAGAACCACTGCACCAGGTTCGTGACGGACTCGGGCGCTGGCACCCGGTGAAACGTGGGAAGCCGGGCCGGGTAGAGGATGCCCTTGAACGAATCCACCATCGGAGGGCACTCCTATCCGGGCTGTCGCATTTCGCCAAGCCGCCGGGGCGGACCCGTGCGTACCGTCAGAGGTATGACTGATACTACAAGCCCCGAACTGACCGTGGCCGCCGACGGCAAGCACACCACATCCGGCATCCCGCACGGCTTCACGAGCCTCACGCCGTTCCTTGCGGTTACCTCGGCCAAGGAGGCCATCACGTTCTACCGGGACGTTTTCGGCGCCCGCCCCGTCAATGTCACCGAGATGGGCGGCGTTGTGGTCCACGCCGAACTCGACTTCGGCCAGGGGCGGCTCCAAATCGGTGAGCCCAACCCCGACTATCATCTTGTCCCCGCGCCGGACGGCGACGATGACTGCTATTCCGTCGGCTTCTACTGCGCCGACGCGGACGCCCTGGTGGCGCGCGCCGAGCGGTCGGGGGCAACGATCCGGGAGCCGCTGTCCACCTTCGCGTCAGGAGACCGGTTCGCCAGCATCCGGGACCCGTACGGCGTGCGCTGGTCCATCATGACCCGCGTTGAGGACCTCTCCGAAGAGGAAAGCGCGCAGCGCGTCGCCGACTGGGCAGCGAAGCAAGGCTGACCTCCGCGGACTTTCCGGAACCCGTTGTCAGTGCCGGGAAGTGAGCCTACGCTGTGCGCACGGCCCCACTCCGGGGACCGTTGCCAGACAGGAACGAGACCATGACCAAGTATTTGTTTGAAGCGAATTACGTGGGCGAGGGAATCAAGGGGCTCATGCGCGAAGGCGGCACCAAGCGGCGTGACGCCCTGGTGGAGGCCCTCAATTCCGTGGGTGGATCGCTGGAGAGTTTTTACTACGCCTTCGGGGACACTGACGTCCTCGGTGTTTTTGAAGTCCCGGACCAGGCCGGGGCCGCAGCCCTTTCGCTGATGATCAATGCCACCGGCAACGTGAACGTCCGGCTGAAGCCGCTCATGACGCCGGAAGACATCGACGAGGCGACCAAGAAGACACCCTCCTACCGGGCGCCGGGGCAGTAGCGCGTTCGCAGGAAGCACGACGGCGGCACCCGGTTGGGTGCCGCCGTTTCACCTGAAGCCGGTCACTCCAGCTCCGCATCGGCGACCTTAGGTGTACATCAGCGAGCCGGGTGTGGTGAGGAGCTCGCCGGTTTCCAGCCAGGTCTTCAGGCCGGAGAGGATCATCGGCCAGCCGCCGTAGAGCTGGTCGTTGGCACCCTCACGGAGCTGGTCGTGGGTGACTGTCAGCCGGCAGGAATCGCCCACCGGTTCGATCTCCCAGGTGATCCGGGAGGTGCCTTCGGCTTTGACGTCCTCGCCCCAGAGCGCCCGCATGCTCTGGACGAGCCGGCGCGGCGGGTCCACCTCCAGGTTCTCACCCTCGCCCAGGAGCTCCCCGGCTTTGGGATTGCCCATCTCGAACCGGCCGCCGGGAGTCCAGTCCGAGGTGATGACCGACCCGAACTGGTACTTGCTGCGGATCTCGCCGTCCGTGATGGCCTCCCAGAGCCGTTCCGGGGTGGTCTTGATATAGATTTCGAAGATCTTTTCCATGGGACTTTCCAATCTGGTTTTGAGGTCGCTGAGGCCAGCGGCCCCTGGTTCGGCGTACTTGCTCACCCAGCGGTCGTGGACCAGCCGGATGGGCACCGGATTCAGGAAATGAAGTTTCTCGCGACCCCGACGGCGGGTCACCACCAGGCCGGCTTCCTCCAGGATCCTGAGGTGCTTCATGACTCCGTAGCGCGTCATGTCGAAGTGTGCCTCGAGGGCGTGGAGGGTCTGCCCGTCGTTCCTGAAGAGCTCGTCCAGGAGATCGCGACGGGTGGCGTCGGCCAGGGCCTTGAATACGGCGTCCACAACTCCAGAATAGGTGACTAAATGGTCACATGTCTAGGGTTCCAGCAGCGCCCCAGTACCTCAGCCCAGCAGCACCCACGCGGCGTTGTCCGGCTGCAGCCAGCCGTCCGTGACCAGCGGCGCGGCGCTGGCCAGCACGGTCCCGGCCGGCAGCCGCACCGCCTCGGTTCCCATCGCCACGGCCACCAGGAACTTCGCGTTGCGCTCGCAGATCAGCAGGTTCCCGTCCTCCACACGCCAGCTGCCGCCGTCGTCCGCGGTGAACACGCCCTGGTCCCACAGCTGACGGCGGAGTCCGACGGCGGCAGTCACCAGGGCGAGCGTGGAACCCGGGTCCTGCTGCTGGGTTTCAACCGCGTACTGGCCCCAGCCCTCGGGCTGCGGCAGCCACGGGTTACCGGGCTGACCGGTCGCCGGCGAGAAGCCGTGGTTCGCCTCCGGAGACGCGGTCCACGGCAGCGGCACGCGCGCGCCGTCGCGGGTGATGCCGCCGCGGGTCCACATCGGGTCCACCCGGGCTTCCGCCGGGACGTCCACCTCGGGCAGTCCGAGCTCCTGGCCCTGGTAGATATAGGCCGCGCCGGGCAGTCCCAGCAGGGCCAGCAAGGCTGCCCGGGCACGGCGCAGCCCACGTTCGCCGCCGTCCTCTGTCCCGCCGCCGAACCGCGTCACGGACCGGACAATGTCGTGGTTCTCCAGCGCCCAGCTCGGTGCGGCTCCGTGCAGCTGGCGCGCGGCTTCGAGTTCAGCCCCCACGGATGCCCACGCTGCGGGATCCCAGCCGAGCTTCACGAACGCGAACGCGAAGGCCTGGTGCATCTCATCGGCGCGGGTGTAGCGGGCGGCGCGGGCCGGTTCCAGGTTGACCTCGCCCACCAGCAGCCGGTGCGGCTGGTACTTCTCGGCGAGGGTGCGCCAGCGGCGGTACACCTCGTGGACGTCCTCCTGGTCCGAGACCAGGGGGTTGGCCCGCAGACCGTCCACCACCGCGGTGGCGGACGGCGCGTCCGGCAGGCCGTCGGCTTTGAAGAGGCCATGGGCGACGTCGATCCGGAGGCCGTCCACGCCCTTGTCGAACCAGAAGCGGAGCACGCCTTCGAAGTAGTCGCCCACGGCGGGCTTCCGCCAGTTCCAGTCGGGCTGGCCGGGGGAGAAGAGGTGCAGGTACCACTGGGTGTCCGTCGCAGACCCGGGAACAGCCCGGCTCCAGGCCCGCCCGCCGAATACGCTCTGCCAGTTGTTTGGCGGCAGGTCGCTGGCGGAGCCCGGCGCGGAACTGCGCCCTTCAACGAAGTGGAACATGTCCCGCTCCGGCGAGCCCGGCCGGGCCGCGAGGGCCTGCTGGAAGAGCGGGTGGGCCGAGGAGCAGTGGTTGGGGACGACGTCGAGCAGTACCCGCAGGCCCAGCGAATGGGCGAGCTCCAGCAGGGTATCGAACTCGTCCATGGTGCCGAACAGCGGGTCGACGCCGCAGTAATCGCTGACGTCGTAGCCCTGGTCCACCTGCGGCGAGGGCTGGAACGGTGTCATCCAGATGCCGTCCACGCCCAGGGAGGCGATGTACGGCAGGCGGGCGATGAGGCCGGCGAGGTCGCCCACGCCGTCGCCGTTCCCGTCCGCGAAGGAACGCGGATACACCTGGTAAATCACGGCTGAGTCCCACCAGTCGCCGGTGACTGAGCCGGCGGAGGGGCTGCCGCCGTCGTGCGTCATTTGCCGGCCCCGGCGGTGAGGCCTTCCACGATCCGGCGCTGGAAAATCAGCACCATGATCACCAGGGGAACGGTGACGATCACGCCGGCGGCCATCTGCTCGCCGAACGGTGCCTGGAATTCGGTGGCGCCGGTGAACTTGGAGATGGCCACGGTGGCGGTCTGGATGCGGGGATCGTTGATCATCGAGAGGGCGATGATGAACTCGTTCCAGCTGTGGATGAACGTCAGGATGGCGGTGGTGAATACGCCCGGCGCAGCCAGCGGGAGCAGCACCTTCCGGAACGCCTGCCATTTGGTGCAGCCGTCGATCATGGCCGCTTCCTCGAGGTCGAACGGCAACTGTTTCATGAACGTGGTCAGGTTCCAGACGGCGAGCGGGATGGCGAAGGACAGGTTCGGGATGATCATGGCCTGGTAGGTGTTGATCCAGCCGAGGTCCGTGAAGAACCTCAGCAGCGGGACCACCACCGAGATGCCGGGGAACATCGACGTCGCAATAATAACGCCGAGGATCACCGACTTGAACCGGAAATTCAGCCGGGAGATGGCGTAGGCGGCGAACACGCCCAGCACCAGGGCGAACACCGTGGTGGTGCCGGCCACGATCAGGCTGTTGAGCAGGGCCTGGCCGAACATGGTGGAGCCGTCGAACACCTTGACGTAGTTCTCGAGCGAGAACGGTGCAGGCAGGAGGGTGTTGTCGAAGATGTCCGCGGTGCGGCGGAGGCTGGAGACGATCATCCAGTAGAACGGCGCCAGGCAGTAGGCGAAAATCAGCACCAGCCCGGCGTACACGGAGTAGGAGCGCCAGGTGCGCTTCTTCTTCGTGGGGAGGGAAGCGTTCGACGCCGGGCGGCCGGCGCCGGTGCGCCCGGCGCTTCGGTCGCCGCGCGAGCCGGATTCCGAGGCGAGGCTGCGGAGTTCGGAGATGGTCATCGGGTGGCCTCGGCCTTCTGTGAACGGGTTGCCTTGCTCGTCTTGGAACGGTGCTTCTTCAGGCCCGGTTGCTTGGCACCGGTGACGTCCGTGCCCAGGACCTTAACGAAAACGATCGCGACGACGGCGACGTACAGGAAGAGCACTACGGCAAACGCGGAGGCGGAGCCGTAGCGGAGCTGGTTGGATTCGTCCCAGGCGAGCATGGAGAGGGTTTCCACGGATTCCTTCCCGGGGCCGATGAGCACGAACGGGAGGTCGAACATCCGCAGCGCGTCAAGCATGCGGAAGAGGACGGCCACCAGGAGCGTGGGCTTCACCAGAGGGAGCGTGATGGAGCCCAACTGGCGCCACCAGCCGGCGCCGTCGATCTTCGCGGCCTCGTACACTTCCTCGGGGATGATCTGCATGCCGGCCAGGACCAGCAGGCCGATGAACGGTGCGGTCTTCCACACTTCGGCGATGATCACGGCCAGCTTGGACGCGGTGCCTTCGGCGGTCCAGAGGATTTCGCTGCCCAGCAGGGTGTTGGCGATGCCGTCCGACTGGAAGATCCAGCGCCACAGCAGGCCGGAGACGGCGGTGGGCACGGCCCAGGGAACAAGGATGCTGGCGCGGAGGAAAGACCGGCCCTTGAACGCCCGGTTCATGGCCAGCGCCAGGCACAGGCCCAGGACGGTTTCCAGCAGCACCGTGGTGACGGTGAAGAACGTGGTGTTGCCGAAGGCGTTGAGGAAGCGCCGGCCGGATTCGCCCACGAACAGGTCCGCGTAGTTGGCCAGGCCCACGAAGGCCTCGCCGTCGGTGACGAACCCGTCCGCGTCCAGTCCGGATTCGGCGCGGAAGAGGGACTGGTGGATGGCCGAGATGAGCGGGTAGACGATCACCAGGGCCAGCACCAGGAGGGTGGGGGAGAGCAGCATGGCGGCCATGCGGCCCTCCCCGGGCGTGCGGGACGTGCCGGTGCCGCGTGGCTTCAGCTCCTGTGCCGGACGGGGTGCCGGAACGGTGGCGGTGGTGACTGTCATTTCGCGGAGATCTCTTCGAGCTTGGCCTGCATGTCGGTCAGCGCGGTGTCCGTGTCTTTTTCGCCGGTGATGGCGGCGTAGGCCTCTTCCTGGATCGCCTTGGTGGTGGCGCCGTACTGCACTACCTTCGGGCGGGGCTTGGCGTTGTTCAGGGATTCCAGCAGGGTGGGGAAGAACGGGCGCTTGGCCACGACGGCGGGGTCCTCATAAAGGGAGGCGTAGGCCGGGGCGCGGGAGCTGAGGGCCAGGCGCTTCTGGGCCTGCTCCTGGCTGGTGAAGAACTTGATGAACTCCAGCGCCGTGGCCTTGTTCGCGGTGAACGGGGAGACGGCCAGGTTGCGTCCGCCCAGGGTGGAGACGCCGGGGCCGTCGGTGCCCGGGATGGAGGTGATGTCGAACTTGCCGGCCACCTTGCTGGAGCCGTCGGTCGCGCTCAGGGAGGCGTAGAGGAACGGCCAGTTGCGCAGGAACACCACTTTGCCGTCCTGGAATGCGCGGCGTCCCTGTTCTTCGAGGTAGGTGATGGCGTCGGACGGGAACATGCCGTCCTTGAAGCCGTCCACCAGCAGGTTCAGGCCCTTCTTGGCTTCGGCGGTGTTCACGGTGGGCTTGCCCTCGGCGTCAACGACGGACCCGCCGGCGGAGGTGACGGCCTCGGAGAAGTTGACCGTGAGGGCCTCGTTCTTGTCGAACTGGCCGGTGTAGCAGGACATGCCGGCGGCTTCGGGGAGGGCCAGGATCTTGGCGCAGGCGGCCTTCATCTCGTCCCAGGTCTTGGGCGGGGCGGCGATGCCGGCGGCCTTGAGCAGGTCGGAGCGGAAGTAGAACAGGGCGCCGTCGGTGTAGTACGGGGCGCCGAAGAGCGTGTCCCGGTAGGTGGCGGCGTTGACGGTGGCGGGGATCATCTGGTCCGCGGGGACGGCGTCCTCGGGCAGCGGTATGATCCATTTGTTGGCGGCGAACTCGGAGGTCCACACCACGTCCAGGTTGAGCACGCTGAACGTGTCCGACTTGATCTGGGCGTTCTGGATGAGCTGCTGGCGCTGCTGGTCCGCGGAGTCCGGCAGTTCGATGAACGTGACCTTTTCGTCCGGGTGGGCTGCGTTCCATTCCTCGATGCTCTTGTTCGCCGCGCCCGAGGCGTCCCGGTTGGAGACGTAGTTGATGGGGCCCTTGCCCTCGAACGCCGCGGCGGCGTTGGCGGTGGCTTTGGGTTCCGGCGCGGATCCGCCGCAGGCCGTGAGCGAGACGGCTGCGGCCGTCACGAGTGCGGTGGTGGTGAGAAGAGTCTGCCAGGTCCGGCTGCGCTGCCTCATGTGTTGCTCCTTCTGGTTTTGGTTTGGGGTACGTGGTTGGGGCCCTGTTTCAGGGCACGGGGTTTTAGGGCATGGGGGAGTACGACGACGGCGGCACGGTGGTGTGCCGGCTGTCGCCGGTGGGTGGGGGTTGGGGTGCTAGTGGTTTAGGGGCGCCGTGGAGCCGCGTTCGATCAGCTGGTGCGGCATGATCTTCGGCCCCAGGTCGCGGGAGCGGAGGAGTTTCTTGACGGCCATCCGGCCCATGTCCTCCAGTGGCTGGGCCATGGTGCTCAGGGGCGGGTGGACGTGCAGGGCAGTGGAGGTGTTGTCGAAGCCGAGGACGGAGACGTCTTCCGGGACCCGGCGGCCGCGCTTCTGCAGTTCGTTCACCGCGGCTGCGCCCATCTCGTCGCTCATGGCGAAGATGGCGGTGAGGTCCGGCTCCTGGCGGAGGAGGTCGTCCAGGCCGGGGGCGCCGCTTTCGTAGAAGAAGCTGCCGGTGGCCGTGACGGGGGTGCATTTGGCTTCGGCCATGGCGCGGAGGTAGCCGCGCTTCCGGGGTTGTGCCACGTAGATGGAGGCGGGGTCGCCGGTCAGCAGGCCGATGCGGCGGTGGCCGAGCTTCAGCAGGTGACGGGTTGCGTCGTAGGCTGCCTGTTCGTCGTCGATCGCCACGCTGGGGGAGCCGGACTTGTCGCTGATGGCCACGGAGATGATCGGGATGTTCGGCCCCAGCAGCTGCCGCGTTTCGGGGGTGATGACGGCGGAGATGAGGATGACGCCGGCCGCCCGGTAGGTGCGGAGGGTCCGGAGGTAGCCGGCGATGTAGGCCGACTTGGCCCCGGTGCGGCCCAGCATTACGGCGTAGCCGCGCTCCTGGGCTTCCTGTTCCACGCCCAGCATCACCTGCGAGGCGAGGGCGTCCGAGACCATGGGTGCCAGCAGCCCGATCACGGAGGTCTGCCGGGTCTTCAGGCCGCGGGCCAGGTAGTCCGTTTCGTAGCTGAGGCTCCGCACCGCGTCCTCCACGCGCTCGCGGGTCTCGGCGGAGTAGCCCACGAGTCCGTTGACCACCCGCGAGACGGTGGCGGGAGATACGCCGGCGTGCTTGGCGACGTCCCTGATGGTTACCACTGTTGTTTCTCCTCGCGGGTGTTACGGGCTTCGAAATGCCGATCGAAACCGCTGTTACGCAAACGGTTTACGTAATCGGTTTCGTGATCTGCTGCACCAACACTAAACGGAGGGGAACGGGATTGCTGTACGTTTCGTAAACGGGGTGACCAGGCCCGGTGGTTGGGCCTGTCGAAACCCGGGCTGGGCGTCGCGGAGCCTTACGCCTTGGCCTGTCGTCCCGGAAACGCGGTCCGAAGCTGTGCCCGGAACGTCAGCTCACTTCGCCGGCTGACCGCGATGACGGAGAGCAGGCCTGTCAGCAGCACCACCGCACCGCCGGCCGCCACTGACCATCGGGCGCCGAACTCGGTGCCGATCCACCCCATGAGCGGCGCACCGACGGCGGTGCCGCCCTGCAGGACGGCCAGGTAGAGGGCCAGCACGCGTCCACGGAACTGCGGTTCCACGGAGAGCTGGATGCTGGTGTTGCAGCTGTTCAGGAACGTGATGGAGGCCAGTCCCACCGGTATCAGCACTGCGGCGTAGAGCCAGAACGACGGCGACACGCTGCCGATCAGGGTGAAAAACCCGAGTCCCAGGGCGCCGCCGAGCATGAAGCGCAGCCGGGGGCCGGACCGGCGGGCGGCGAGCAGGGCTCCGGCCAGGGTTCCGACGGCCATGATGGAACCCAGCAGCCCGAATTCCCCCGGTCCCGCCCCGAACACCGCGGTGGACATCAGGGCGTTGGTGATGGGGAAATTCATGCCGAAGGCACCAAGGACCCCCACCATGACAAGGATCAGCACCAGGTCCGGCCGGCTCCGAACGTAGCGCAGGCCCTCGACAACCTGGTGCTTGCCGCGGACTGCCAGCGTGGTCGGGGCAAGCTCCGAGGTGCGGATCCGGAACAGCGAGATGATGACGGCGGCGAAGCTGGCCGCGTTGATGAGGAACACCGGGCCTGTTCCCACCCAGGCAATGAGGACGCCGGCGATGGCGGGACCGGTGAGGCGTGCCGTGTTGAAGGATGCGGAGTTCAACGCGACCGCGTTGGCCACCTTGTCCCGACCCACCAGTTCCGAGACGAACGACTGGCGGGCGGGTGCGTCAATGGCGCTGGCCAGTCCCAGGCACAGTGCCGCCAGGTAGGCGTGCCACAACTGGGCGGTGCCGGTGACCACCAGGAGTCCGATGGCCAGCCCGCAGAGACCCATCGCCAGCTGGGTCCACAGCAGGATCAGGCGTTTGCGGTGCCGGTCTGCGAGGACGCCGCCGTAGGGGCCAAGGAGCAGCATGGGCAGGAACTGCAGGCCGGTGGTGATGCCGACGGCCGTGCCGGAATGGTTGGTGAGGACAGTCAGTACCAGCCAGTCCTGCGCGATTCGCTGCATCCACGTGCCGACGTTGGAGACAAGCGCACCTCCCGCCCACAGCCGGTAGTTGGGGTTCTCCAGTGCCTGGAACATGGCGCTCATTTGGCGCTCAGCTGCTGCATGATGTGGGCTGCGCGGCTCAGGATACGGCGGTCCTCGTCGCTCAGGCCGGCCACACGCTGGGCCAGCCAGGCGGTCCGCTGCTCACGCGCCTCGGCCAGGATGGCCGCGCCGGCCGGGGTGATTCCCACCTGGACCTGGCGGCCGTCCAGCGGATGCGCGGTCCGGGTGACAAATCCTTGCTCAGTGAGGCCGTTGACGATCCGGGTCATGGACGGCGCCTGGACGTGCTCGCGTTCCGCCAGTTCACGGAGGGTCTGCGGGCCGCCGCCGTTCAGTTGGGCCAGGACCGTGTACTGCCCCGGCGTGATGACGTCGCCGGTGGCCTCGACGCGGAGCCTGCGGGAAGTGCGCATCACCGCCGTCCGTAGGTCGATGGCCAGAATATCGGGCTTGATGCTGTCCGTTGCCTCGCTGCCCGTGGGCTCCGTGTTCGTTGTCATCACTGTGTGGTGCGCCTCCCGAATTTACTTAGCACTGCTAATTAGCTCTGCTAACCATTATGCTCCCGGGGAGAGCCCGCGGCAAGCAGGCGCGATATAGGACACTGTGAAGCGGTGGTTGAGCCTGTCGAAGCCGCGACGGCGCCGGCTACTCCGCGCCTTTGAGCTTCCGCCAGCCACCGGCCCGGTTGTTGGAGATGATGGCCCGGAACATCTCGCCGAGTGCTTCCTCGTTCACGGATTCGCCTTCGTGGAAGGCAACGGTGCGGGCCGTCTTGTTGGTGTGCCCGGCGGTGATGATGCCGTGCGGATCGGGGACGATGCCGCCGTCGTACATAAAGACGTTGACATGGTCCTTCGCCGCAAGGAGGGCGCAGATGTTGCCGTCCAGGACGAAGTAGGGCTGGACCGTCCGCTTGATGGTTTCTTCAACGTCGGGATCTGAAGCGTGGACCAGGTCGCGGACCTGCCGGCAGATGGCTTGCTGCCAATCCGGGAGCGCGTCGATGTAGTGGTCCACGCGCGGGTCTTTGGTGTACTCCATCGCCGTGTTCGTGTCCTCAGCCGCTCGTGACCTGCCCGCGCAGGATCTGCTCGCGCAGGATGTCGGCGTGCCCGCAGTGCTGGGCGAGCTCCCGCAGCATGTGCAGGTACACCCAGCGCAGCGGCAGCGGGCCGCGGCGGTTGCCGCGGAGCACGTCGTCGAGCCCTATTGCTGACGTGGCGAGGCGGGAGGCCTCGCAGGCCTCGCGGTGGGCCTGCCGGACGGATGCGATGGTGTCCTGGTCGTCGAGGATGAACGACTCATCCGGGGTGGCCGGGATGCCGATTTCGGCACGGGACCGGCAAGTGATGGCTTCGTCGAACCAGACCTTTTCCACGAACGTGGCATGCTTCACCAGGCCCAGCAGGGTGGTCCGCGACGGCACCAGCGAGCGGCGCGCCTGTTCCTCGGTCAGTCCGTCCAGACAGGAGTTGAGCATGCTGCGGTGCTCATTGAGGAAGGCCTCGAACTGGATGCGGACGGGTTCATGGAGGACGTCTTCTGCAAACGTGGCGGGGAGGGGAGGCATGGGTGAAGTATTGCAAGGCCGCAGGTGCCGGGGCAACGGCTATGGAAAGGGCACTACTACGGGGCGGAGTTACTGGGTCAAGCTACTGGGCCGATCGCCGGTTGCGGGCCTGGCGCACCAGCTGGCTGAATGCGATCACGAACACTGCCTCGATCAGCACCATCAATGCGAGCAGCAGCCACTGTCCCTCGCTGACGAAAACAATGGCGCCGGTGAGAACCAGCACTGTGCCGAGGATCAGCGCGTACACGGCGAAGCCAATGGCCACCTTGGCGCTGCGCACGCCCGTGCGGAAGCCAAATCCCAGCGGCTGGCCTCCTGGTAATCCCTCGACACGGTCGGGGCCGGCGGGTGGCAGCCTGTCGAACTCCTCCCACGGGTCCCGTGCCTGATCCTGGTCCGTCATAACTTCATTATCCCGCGCATCCGGACCGCGCATCCGGTCTGCAGCCCGGACCTATCCTGCACCGCAGCTTCCGTGCGAGCATGGGCCTCACCGGCACTCCTTGAAGGGTCAAAAATGAAATCCAACGAACTGCTGCTGGACGCTTTCGGCCGGATCCGGGAGGCTGTGGCGGACACGCTTGAATGGGTGGACGAGGACGTTCTGGTGCGCCGGGCTTCGGGCACCGGAAACCCGATTGTGTGGCTGATCTGGCACCTTGGCCGGGTGGAGGATGCGCAGGTAGCCGCGGCGGCGGGCCTGGAACAGGTGTGGATTTCGCAGGGCTTCGTGGACCGCTTCAACCTGCCGCTCCGCGAGCGCGACACCGGCTACGGCCATTCCAGCGTGCAGGTCGATTCGGTGAAGGCCACGCCGGAACTGCTGCTGGAATACTACGACGCCGTCCACCGCCAGACCGCGGAGTTCCTGCAGACCCTCGGCGACGAGGACCTGGACCGCATCGTAGACACCCGCTGGGACCCGCCGGTCACCCTCGGGGTGCGGCTGGTCAGCACCATTGCCGACTGCCTCCAGCACGTCGGGCAGGCCGCGTACGCCAAAGGTTTGAAGCACTGAGGTTCATTGATGTGCCCGGACCTCGGTGCGAAGATGGGTGAAGCACTACCAAGCCAATGATGGCGCCACGGGGGATGACGCATGACCTCCCTTGGAGGATCGAAGATGCAGCCCCAAAAGATACGCCGCCTGCGCGTCGCGGACATCAATGTTGTGGACCACCCAACGCTGAAGAAGGCATTGGGCGGGACCATCGTCGGCAACACCATGGAATGGTACGACGTCGGTGTGTTCGGCTATCTGATCACCACCATGGGCCCGGTGTTCCTGCCCGAAGCGGACAAGGCGGTGCAGAACCTGTTCCTGCTGGGGACCTTCGGCGCCACCTTCATCGCCCGGCCCCTGGGCGGCATTTTCTTCGGCTGGCTGGGCGACAAGATCGGCCGGCAGAAGGTTCTGGCCATGACCCTGATGATGATGGCGGCGGCCACCTTCGTCGTCGGACTTCTGCCGGGCTACGCGGTGCTCGGCATCTGGGCCGCCGTCCTTCTGGTGGTCACCAAACTAGTGCAGGGGTTCTCCACCGGCGGCGAGTATTCGGGAGCCACCACGTTCGTTTGTGAACATTCCCCGGACAACCGCCGCGGCTTCTTCGTCAGCTTTTTGGACATGGGCAGCTACCTCGGCTTCGCGCTGGGCGCCGCACTGGTATCAGCGCTCCAGCTGATCCTCGGGCAGCCGCAGATGGAAGCCTGGGGTTGGCGCATCCCGTTCCTGATCGCAGGGCCGCTGGGCATCGTGGCCATCTACTTCCGCATGAAGATCGAGGAGTCGCCCGCCTTCAAAGCCACCCAGGAGGCGGAAGCCGTGGCCGCCAGTCACCACGAGACAGGTGACGAACTCCGCCCAGTCGGCCCGGTAGGGATCTTCAAGGATCACTGGCGCCGCATCGTGCTGGCCATGATCCTCGTGGCCGCCGGGAACACCGTGGGCTATGCGCTCACGTCCTACATGCCCACGTACCTCACCACCAACAAGGGCTACGACGAGATCCACGGCACGCTGCTGACCGTTCCGGTGTTGGTGGTCATGTCGCTCTGCATCCCGCTGACGGGCCGCCTCTCGGACAGGATTGGGCGCCGCCCGGTGCTGTGGATCGGGGCCGTCAGCACCGTGGTGCTGGCGCTTCCGGCGTTCCTGCTGATCTCGGTGGGCACCGTTCCCGCCACGCTCGCGGGCCTGGCCATGGTCGCATTTCCGGTGGCGTTCTTTGTTGCCATTCTGGCGTCGGCGTTGCCGGCACTGTTCCCCACAGCGCACCGATACTCCGCCATGGGCATCGCCTACAACTTCGCGGTGGCGATCTTCGGCGGCACCGCCCCGTTCATTATCGCGGCCCTCATCCAGGCGACCGGCAATGACCTGATGCCGGCGTTCTACCTGATGGCGACGTCGGCCATCGCGGCGGTCGCCATCTACTTCCTGCCGGAATCCGCCCGCCGGCACCTGCCCGGGTCGATGCCCAGCGTGGACTCGGACGAGGCAGCCCGCGAACTGGTGGCCACCCAGGATGAGAACCCGCTGCTGGACATGGACAGCCTGCCGTTCGACAGCAGCTACGAAGCTGCACGCGCGTCCCACTCCGGAAAGCCGGGCACGACGACGGGCGGTTGAGCGGACAATATGGCCAGGCGGGGACTTTCGACTCTTCCCCGCAGGGGCCGCGCAGGCAAGGTTGGGCCCATGCAGGAACCCGGCGCGGGACCTCATTCGCCGTGATTTCTTCGGCCGGGGCCACGGCCTGGGCGGCGGGACGAACCCGTTCGACGACCTGGACCGGTGTGACGCGATCCTCCTGGTCGGAGCGAACTCGACGGCCGCGCACCCGGACGTGGGCTCCCGCATCTTCCAGAGGGTCATGGACGGCGCCCGCCTGGTGGTGGTTGATCCCCGGCTCACCTCCCTGGCCCGGCACGCGGACGTCCACCTTCGGCCCCCGCAGGGAACCAACGTGGCTGTGTTCAACGGCCTGGCGCACGTCCTGGTCCGGGAGGGGCTGGTGGACGAGGCCTTCCTTACCGCGCACTCCAACGGCCACGGGGAGCTGCTCGGGCTGCTCGGGGACTACCCGCCGGAGCGCGTAGCCGGGATCTCCGGTGTCCCCGCAGAGGACCTGGTGCGGGCCGCCGCCGTGTACGGGCAGGCGCTGGCTCCGGCGATTTTCTACGGCCTCGGCGTGACCGAACACCGGCACAGCACGGACGCTGTCCAACTTGGCACTCCTGCGCGGCGCCGTCGGACCGGGCACCGGCGGAGGGGTGAACCCGCGCGGGCAGAACAACGTCCAGGGAGCCTCGGACATGGGGGCGCTGCCCGACCTGCTGCACGGTACCAGAAGGTCCTGGACCCTGCAGCGCGTGCCCGGTGCACCGAGGCCTGGCGGCCTGCCCGCTGGTGATCTGCAACGATTTGTTCCTCTCCGCGACGGCCGCAGCCGCGGACGTCGCCTTCCTGGTTGCCGTGTGGATCTGCCGACTCTCCCTGGAACGCCTCGTCTTTACGAGGGCGGCTTTGCTACGCCGGACGGCCTGGCGCATCTGGCTGCCAGGCCTTACCTTCCTCCCGGCGAGCAATGCGATCCGGAGTTCCCGTTCCTGCTGATCACAGGGCGCCGGGGGGAACACTACAACTCGGGAAGCATGACGCGCCGCACAGACAACCTGCGCCTGCTCGCCCGGGAAACTATCGACGTCGGACCCGGGGACGCTGCTGCACTGGGACTGCACGTTGGCGACGTCGTCCGGGTGGGCAGCCGGCACGGGACGGCGGTCCTGCAAGCCAGGATCACGGACGAGGTGGAACCGGGCCAGGTCTTCGCGGGCTTCCACTTCCCTGGTGCCGCGGTCAGCGGCCTCACCTCCCCGGTGGAGGATGAGGTCACAGGGTGCCCCGAATACAAGCTGACGGCGGTCCGTCTGTCCGGAGTCGGCTGACCGGAGTCCGCACGGCAGGAAGTCACCGGGCAGACGGCGTTCCCGCCGTCTGCCCGTCCGCCGGCGTCACCCGGATCCTCGCGATGCGGAGCCGGTCCATCGCCAGGACCGTCAGCACGTGGCCCGGCGCCTCCACTCGGTCCCCAACCCGCGGCAGCCGGCCCAGACGGTCGATCACAAACCCGGCCACTGTCTCATAGTGTCCGTCCGGGAGGGCGATGCCGCACGCCGTCTCGAACTCCTGGAGGATCAGGCCGCCGTCGACGTCGAGGGAACCGTCGGCCAGGGTGACGCGGTCCTCGTGGTCGGCGCCGGTATCGTACTCGTCGTAGATTTCACCCACCAGTTCCTCCACCAGGTCCTCCAGGGTGACGATGCCGTCCGTGCCGCCATACTCGTCCACCACCAGCGCTATGTGATGTCCTAGCCGGCGCATCCGGGACAGGGTGGGCAGCACCCTGTTCGTCCCGGGAAGCGGGTGGATCTCGCGGACAATGTCTTTCACCAGGCCTTGGTCAAAATCCCCGTCGCGAGGCATCGGGTCACGGATGTGGACGAAGCCGAGGACGTCGTCCGGGGTCCGGCCGATGACAGGAAACCGTGAAAACGGGCCGTCCCGCACCATGCTGCGTGCGTCCGCAATAGTCATGGTGCCTTCGATGAAGGTCACCTCGGTGCGGGGGCGCATGACCTCCTGCAGCGTGCGGTCCCCGGCGCCGAACACGTCGTTCAGGATGTTGCGGCTGTGTTCTTCCAGCATGTCGCTCTCCGCCACCATGTCCCAGAGTTCCTCGGAGCTGACGCTTTCCTGTTTGGCGTGGGGATCACCGCCCAACAGCCGCACCAGCGCATCGGTGGACACGGACAGCAGCCAGATCACCGG
The DNA here is from genome assembly GCF_039907775.1 of Arthrobacter sp. CC3. Lineage (NCBI taxonomy): Bacteria > Bacillati > Actinomycetota > Actinomycetes > Micrococcales > Micrococcaceae > Arthrobacter > Arthrobacter sp. CC3. The sequence continues at coordinate 79,210 of NZ_JARCCY010000015.1, read as the reverse complement.
CCGCATGATCTGTGAGAGGACGATCAGCGGCGGGGCGAGGACCTTCGTGAAGCCGACGGCGCCCTGCATGGCCAGCCGCTTGGGCACCAGCTCACCCAGCACCAGCGACAGATAGGCCACCAGCAGCGTCATGCCGATAAGAGCCACCGGTTGGGCTGCTGCGCCGAACCCTGCGCCTTGCAGGTACCGTTCGACGTCGGGCGCAATGGTGGACGCGCCGTAGGCGGCGGAGAAGAAACCGGACAGGGTCACGCCGATCTGGACAGTGGACAGGAACCGGTTGGGGTTTCGGGCCAGCGCGGCGGTCCGGGCCCCGCCTTTCCCCGACTTTTCGATCTGGCGCACCTGGCTCTCGCGCAACGAAACGAGCGCCATCTCGGTGCCGGCAAAGACACCGCCCAGCAGCACAAAGAAGAGGACCAGCAGGAAATTGACCAACGTGACGCTGTCCATGACCCGACACTACCGAACGGCGCCTTTATCTGACTGCCCGGTCACGGCTCCAGCGTCAGGATCGTCCCGTCTGCCAGGGCCTTCCGGGACAGTGTTTTGTAGCCTTCCTGCTCGAACAGCACCGTGATGGTGTCCTCCTCGTGCCGCATCACCAGGCCCGGCCCCCATTCCTTATGTACAACTGAGGCCTGGAGCGGAAAAGGGTCACCACCCGCGGCGGCCGCGGCGGCGTCGTCGTAATCCTCCGCGTAGGCGGAGCCGTCGGTGCAGGTATCGCAGTTGCCGCAGGGTTCGGGGAGGTCCTCGCCGAAGTAGCCCAGCAGGAACTGGCGCCGGCAGGCGCCGGTCTCGGCGTAGCCGCGCATCATTTCGATGCGGGAGCGGTCCACCCGCTGGCGTGCTTCGGCATGTTCGACGGCGCGTTCCACCACCGCGGGCAGCTTGGCTCCCGCGTCCAGCCGGACGCCGCGCTTGCCGGTGCGGACGGCGCGGGTTTCCTGCAGCTGGTTCAGCAGTCCGGTGAGCCTGCGCGGGGAGAAGCCGGTCTGCTCGGCCAGGGCCTTCTGCTTCACCGGCCCGCCGGCGGCGCGCAGTGCCTGGAGGACGGCAAGGAGCGATTCCTCGTCCGGGGCATGGGTGCCGAAGAACTTGCGCAGTCCCAGGTCCTCGGAGCGGTAGTGGAGGACGGCGGCGGCGGGTTGCCCGTCCCGCCCGGAGCGGCCGATCTCCTGGTAGTAGCTGTCCAGCGAGTCGGGGATGTCCGCGTGGATGACGAAGCGGACGTTGGGTTTGTCGATGCCCATGCCGAAGGCCGTGGTGGCCACAACCACGTCGAGCTCGTCGTCGAGGAACTGCTGGTGGACGCGGTCCCGCTCGCCCTGTTTCCGGCCGGCGTGGTACGCCTCGGCGCGCAGGCCCAGGGCCGTGAGCTCGGCGGCGTAGGCCTCGGTGTCCTTCCGGGTGGCGGCATACAGCAGCCCGGGACCCTTGAGCTCCGCCACCTGCCGGGTTACGGCGCGGCGCTTGTCCTTGTCCTTGTGGTGGCGGACCACCTCCAGCCGGATGTTGGGCCGGTCGAAGCCGTGCACCAGGACCACCGGGTCCTTCATCCGCAGGCGCTGCTGGATTTCGTCGCGCACCGGTGGAGAGGCGGTGGCGGTGAGGGCGACGACGGGCGGGTTGCCCAGGTGCTCGCGGACCTCGCCGAGGCGCAGGTAGTCGGGGCGGAAGTCGTGGCCCCAGGAGGAGACGCAGTGAGCTTCGTCCACCACGAGCAGCGGGATGTCCAGGGCCGCGAGCCGTTCGACTGTTTCGGTCTTGGCGAGCTGTTCGGGGGCGAGGAAGACGAAGACGGCGTCGCCGTTTTCGGCGGCTTCCCATGCGGCGTTGTTTTCGGCATCGCTGTGGCCGGAGTTGATGGCGACGGCGGCCTGCCCGCCGAGGGTCTCGACGAGCCCGTCCAGCTGGTCCTCCTGCAGGGCGATCAGCGGGGAAACCACGACGGCGGGACCCCGCCTTGGGCTGTTCCGGTGCAGTTGGAGCGCGGCCACCTGGTAGATGGCCGACTTGCCGTAGCCGGTGGGCATCACGGCGAGGACGTCCCCGCCGGCGACGAGGGCGCGCATTCCGGCCAGCTGGCCGGCGCGGAGGCACGGGAGTCCGAAGGTGTCTGCCGCGAGCCGGCGGAGGCCGGCGTCGGGATCCGGGGTGGTGCCAGTGCTGGAAACTGTTTCGGTGCCCGGGACAGTCCCGGTGGGGACTGCGGGGGCGGGGGCCTTGGCCATGACGGCAGCTCCGTGGGGTGCGATCCGGCGGCCGGGCGTCTTCAGCCGAGGGTGCCAGCATAACGCGGCGGGCCTCAGATGCGCCGAGCTTGGTAGGCGGAGTACCGGACACCGTCCTGTGGCTTGTACCTCAAGACCCTGAAAAGAAGCTGGGAATTCTCTAGACATTGGATAAACACAGGTTTAGGCTGAGCGCCATTGGGGGGGCCCAATATTAACTCAGCTGGAGGCGAAGCATGCCACGACGCAGCAGATTGGTCTTTTTTTCAGCATTTAGTACTTTGGCGCTATCAGCATTAGGGCTGACAGGCGCGACAGCGCACCCGGACGGCCAGCACGGTATGGACGACGGGCATCTCCTCGGGAACGGGGCTTCCGGAAAAATTGAACTCGTGGATGTCGTCGACCTGACAGACACTCCCGATTTGATCGCAGACGTCAGCGTCTCTCCGGACGGCAATACCGCCTTTCTCGCCAACTGGGGCGAGCCCGACTGTGCAGGACCCGAAACGGGCGGGCAAACCAGCCCGGATGCCGGCGTCTACATAGTTGACATCACCAGCGTGGACCAGGCCGCGCCCGCAGGCGGATCGGAACCAAAACAGGTCGGATTCATTCCGTCGCACCAGGACACGCGCCCGGGTGAGGGCCTGCAGGTGGTGAAAGTCACCACCTCAAACTTCAGCGGTGATGTCCTGGTGGTAAACAACGAATCATGCGGTAAGAACGGCAAAGGCGGGGTTTCCCTCTATGACGTTACCGACCCGCTGAATCCTAAGAAACTGTCCGAGAATTTCGGCGATCACGAGCCGCGCAGCAGTGATTCCAACGAGATCCACAGCGCCTTTGCCTGGGACGCGGGCGACAACGCCTACGTAGTGGTCGCTGACAACGAAGAGTCCACGGACGTGGACATTCTGGACATCACCAACCCGCACCGGCCACGTCTAATCGCGGAATACGACCTCAACGACTTCGACGTGCAGCAGCCCGAACTGGGACTTACCGATTCTTTCCTGCATGACATGGTGGTAAAAGAAATCAACGGTCAGTTCATCATGCTGCTCTCGTACTGGGACGGTGGCTACGTTCTCCTGAACGTCGATGATCCGGCGAATGCCGTGTTCGTTGGCGACTCGGAGTTCGCCGCCGTTGACCCCGAGCTGCTTGAATCCCTGGGAGTGTCCCTCACTCCTGAGGGCAACGCGCATCAGGCCGAGTTTACGGCCGACAACCGGTTCATCATCAGCACGGACGAGGACTTCGCCCCATACCGCACCGACGATTTCACTATCACCAGCGGCGCCCATCAGGGCGCCTACCCCTCGGTGGTCGTTTCCGGCGGTCAGCCCCCGGCCATTCTGGAGGACCTGACCCTGAACGGCCCCGTGGCGTACGGGGGCTACGGCTGCCCGGACTCTACAGCCATTCCCACTCCAGCGAGCATCCCGGGGTACATGGAATCCCTGCAACCCGGTGAGGAAGCCACCCTCGTGCTCCAAAGAGGTCCCGTCGGTGACCCCAGTGCCACGGAAGCAGCCTGCTTCCCCGGCGAGAAGGCACATGAGGCAGCGCTTGCGGGCTGGGACGCCGTGCTCTTCGTGAACCATCACAGCGGCGAGGCCGTGCCTGGTGAGCCGTTCTGCGGTTCAGGCGCCTTCGTTGACGAGATCGTCGCGGTCTGCACCACGCATGCGGCCTTCCACCGGCTGTTCGAGCTGGCACCCCTGGATGCGCCATGGACCTACCCTGAAAACCTGGCTATCGGAACCATCGGCGCGGACATTGAAGTGGGCTCGGTCTTTGACGGCTGGGGCTACGTCCACCTTCTGGACGCCAACACGCTGGAGGAATTGGACACCTATGCGATTCCGGAAGCCCATGATCCCGCATTCGCCTTTGGCTTCGGGGACCTGAGCGTCCACGAGGTAGCCGTGGACCCCCAGGACCCATCCCTGGCGTACCTGTCGTACTACTCCGGTGGCCTCCGGGCGGTCCAGATCCAGTGCAGCAACCCTGCTGATACCGCCACCTGTGAACTGATGGAAGTCGGCGGATACCTCGACCCGGAAGGAAATGACTTCTGGGGTGTGGAAACGTTCGTCGGTGAGGACGGCATGACCTATGTCCTCGCAAGCGACAGGGATAGCGGCCTCTGGATCTTTAGGGATCCGTAACGGGGAACTACGAATAGCAGCGAAGGGAAGGAGGCGGCTTGCCGCCTCCCTCCCTTATTTTGGCGTGATGCGGGGTCTGAAGCCTTAGGTCTGCAGCGCGTACGCCGTCGGCAACTTCAAGCCGCGCTGCTCCACGAGGGTGCGCAGGCGGGTGGGGTAGTCGGTGATGCTTTGGCCAGGGAACCGCTGTGGATGTCATTGTCGATTCCGCCGAGGTTGGGGCCGGCACCCGGCTGGCCCACCTCAAGTTGGCTGGACGGTTAACAAGCGCGTGATGATCTGTAGCGGCACGTGGGCCGGATCATGAAGCCCGGGATCAGCAGTGTGACAGGCAATCTCAAGGCCGGATCAAGACTTAATCAACGTTATGTGAGGATCGGCGCAGATTCCGTTTTCAAGGCGTGGAGGGAAATACGCTTCTGATCAGCAACATTTCGGCTTTAGAAAAAAGGCCCGGCCATCGCCGGGCCTTTGTTTATGGGGGCAACATTGTCGAATTACCAGACCCTTTTCGGTCCGTCACCTACCAGCACGGGCCCCGGCCCGAGGCCGCCGCGCAAGCCGCGGGTTTCAACTTTCATAGTGGGCGGCTTCACGGCCCTGTTTATGCTCATCGGGTGGTTCAGCAGCGGGCTTGGCGGCGCTCTGATCTTCCTGGCCATCTCTGCCGGCCTTACCGGCCTCTACGTCCTGGCGACCGGCCGCCGTTCCTGGGCGTGGCTGCCCGCCAAGCGGAAGGCGGGCGCCGTTGCGCTTGCCGTTTCCTTTGCCCTCTTTATCGCGGGTGGCTCAGTGGTGCCGCGGACGGATGACGGGAACGTCCAGGCCGCATCGTCGGAGAGCACAGCATCGTCAGCCACAGCGGCGGCGAGCCCGACGGCGAAAGCCACGGTGACGCCGTCGTCCGCTCCCACCGTCCAGGAGACGGGCGCCCCGCTGGATCCCGAAAGCCCGTACCTGTTGGCGCAGGGCGCCAGCGTGGCGGCGCCAAAGACGCAGCCTGCGTTTGCCACCAAGGCGATCGACCTGCTGGCCACCCTGCCGATCAAGGGCAGGGCGCCGAAGACGGGCTATGACCGCGCCCTGTTCGGGCAGGCTTGGGCGGACGTTGACCGCAACGGCTGCGACACCCGCAATGACATCCTCAAGCGCGACCTGACGGGCATCACGTACACCAACAGCGTGCCCTGCAAGGTGCAGTCCGGGACACTGGCGGACCCGTACACGGGCACGAGCATCAAGTTCCTGCGGGGGAGTGCCACCAGCAGTGCCGTCCAGATCGACCATGTTGTGGCCCTGAGCGACGCCTGGCAGAAGGGCGCTCAGCAGCTGACCACCGAACAGCGGACAGCCTTCGCCAACGATCCGCTGAACCTTCAGGCGACGGACGGCCCCACGAACATCAAAAAGGGCGACGGCGACGCCGCCACCTGGCTGCCGCCGAACAAGGCCTTCCGCTGCGAGTACGTCGCCCGGCAGATTTCGGTGAAGGCCACCTACAGCCTGTGGGTCACGCAGGCGGAGCACGATGCGATGGCCAGGATCCTGGCCGACTGCTCGGGCCAGCTCGCGCCGACCAACGAGAAGGCGCCGGTGGCCGCAGCCCCGGCACCTGCTCCGGCAGCCGTGGCCCCCGCCCCGTTTGTGGCGGTGCCTGCCCCGGCAGCACCCGCTCCGGCCGCTGCTGTGCCGGCTCCTGTTGCTCCCGCTCCTGTTGTTCCGGTCCCGGTTCCTGTCGCACCGGCCCCGGCTGCCGCGTACTACGCCAACTGCGCGGCGGCGAAGGCCGCAGGTGCCGCGCCGCTGTACGCCGGCTCAGCGGGTTACCGCCCTGCGCTGGACCGCGACCGCGACGGCATCGCCTGCGAAAGCTAGACCGTCCACATCACTTCACAGTTTCAAACATTCCAAGGGGGAAAAATGAAGAAGACACTGGCACTTGTTGTGCTGACCGGGCTCATGCTGACCGGATGCGGTGGCAAGCAGGCGGCATCGTCCGCGACCGCGGTTGCAGAAGTCTCAGACGCTGTCACGGTTCCAAGCGTGATGGGCCTGACCCTGGATAAAGCCACGGATCAACTGGAAGACCTCGGGCTCAAGGTCAAGGCGGAGGACACCGTCGACGGCAAAATGATCATGTCCAAGAAGAACTGGCAGGTGACGTCCCAGGACCCAACGGAGGGCACGAAGGTGGCGAAGGACTCCACCGTGCACCTCGGCGTCAAGAACCTCGAAAAGGAGGCGGCGGAAAAGGCTGCCGCGGACAAGGCGGCTGCTGAGAAGGCTGCGGCGGAAAAAGCTGCAACGGACAAGGTTGCGGCTGACAAGGCTGCGGCGGACAAGGCGGCTGCAGATGCGGCCGCGGCCGCCGCGGCGGCCGCGAAGTTGGCGGCCGAACAGGCGGCGGCGAAGCAGGCGGCCCCGCAGCCGCCGGCACCGGCGCCGGTTGCTCCCGCTGCGCCCGCGCCTGCGCCGGTCGCCCCGGTGCCGGGCACCGCCTACTACGCCAGCTGCGCCGACGCGAAGGCAGCAGGGGCCGCGCCGATATACGCCGGTCAGCCCGGCTACCGTGCCGGTCTTGACCGCGATAACGACGGCACGGCCTGCGATAAATAATCGGCGCTTTCCGGAGCAGCTGTTCTGCCGTGGTTACTTCCTTCTCTGAAAGGTAACCACGGCAGCCGGCTTTAAGGACAAGGACTCTTTTTCGGACAGGTGAACTAGTGCACTGTCTCCCTCTGCCGTGGCTCTGGTTCGCGCTCCTGAGGACTTAGTATCGAGTCGGATTTGAGCGCAAGCAGCCCTGAAAGCAGTGCCGCGACCAAGATTGACGCAAACGCCAAGGACGACGAAACACCCATGAGGTACGTGGCAGCCGTGAGGCTGAGGGGGCTGGAAACCGTTTCAAGAAACTGGACGGCCGTCATGGTCTTACCGAGATCAGTGGAAGCAATCTGTTGGTGGATAAGGGACGTGCGCCCCACAGTCCAGGCAATCCCTCCGGTGCAAACGATAAAGAGAGCACTGGCCACAGCGATCCACGAAGGGACGAAGAAGAGCAACGAGCCCCCAGCCATGAGCCACGAGGAACGCTGCATGAGAATGTTTGGACGCCAGCTTGAAAACAGCCCGGACAGGATTGATCCGCAAAACAGGCCGGCGGCCGCGGCTGCACCCACAATCCCCACTTCGGTAGTTGAGCCGCCCAGGCCAGCGGAGGTTTGGAAGATAGCCAGGGTTGAGAGAGGCGCGGACAGAAACCCGATCAGGATGACTGTCCCGGCGAAACGCCACCAGCCGTGCAATTGAGAGAGTCTCCTGTACCCTGCGGAAAGCTCTTGAATAAAGCCTGGCCGATCGGGCGCGCTGCCTGGACGGTCCGGCCACGGCAGGAAGTTCATGATCAACGCGATGACGGTGAAAGAGACAGCGTCCACGGCCAGCAACCACCAGGGACCCCAGACAGCACTCAAAGCTCCGCCGATGGCCGGCCCCACGATGGAAGCCGATGTCCATGCCGTAGAGACTGATGCATTGAACTTTGCTGTGCCGTCGCCATACATTTTCGGGATGGCAACGAAGGTTGCGGTTCTGGCGAACATGTCGAGGCTGCCGCGCAGGAAGGCGCCGAGTACAAGAACCCAGAATGGCGTGTGCCACGGCCCGATAAGGAGTGCCATAGCTGCAACCACCAGCGCCTGACCCCAATATCCAATGTGGGTCATGGTGCGCGGCGACATACGGTCGGCCAGTCCTCCGATGAGCACTCCGGGAAAGGCCTTTGGCAGCTGGGATGCGACGGCAACGATGGACATCTGAGCAAGGCTGCCGCTCGTTTGAAGCACGATGAGCGGCAGGGCGATGTTGTACGCGCCGCCGCCAAGCGAATTAACCCACATTCCCGTCAGGTGCAGACGCCGCTGCCATGGCTTTGCTGGAGACAATTTACTTTCCTTGGTACGCGTGGAGGATGGTGGCAAGATCGGACTGCTTTTCTACTGAGGTCAGTAGCCATTGCATGGCGGGAGCCTGCCAAAAGCTGATGTTCCAGGTACGGGCAACCATCACGTGGAAGAGGGTGGTGCAGCATGGGACCAGGATCCGCCATCTTCCGGGAAGAACGAGGGCGAGAGGCAGGGCGAGTAATTCGAGGAAGGGAATTGCCCGGGTAATGATTCGAACGGGCCGGGCAAATCTCTCCTGGGCAAAGGGATGGCTGTCAGATGCCCCTAAATGCGAGTGGTAGATGTGATTGGCATCCCCGCGTCGGACCCAGGCGTCGAAGCCGTGGATCAGTTTGGACAGGCCAGCTTGGGTGTAAGGCAGATACAGAGCTACACGTGACACTGAGAGCGGCAAATTTGCGAGCCGCGGGTCGGTCTTCGCGGAGTGGGGCCACTGGCTTACGGCAAGGACCGCCTCGATAAACGTGTCATAGGGCCATCGGCCCGGAAGGGACCGGGCATCTGCGGCACGAGTTCCAAGAAAGACCCCCAGGGCTGCCCGCCGGAGCCAGGAAGGGTGCTTTGAATCGGAACTCGTGAACACCTCGCTCGCCGCTGCTGCCAGTAGCAAGCCGGCTGCAATGCCTTGAGCCCCCGGGATGTTGGGGAAAGTGGAATCGCGACCCGAAGTCGCGGCCGGAGGATCGAGGGCAGCCTTGTAGTCGCGCATGGCAGCTGGGCCTGGTCGTAACGTGACTGCCACTGCGGCGACGATCCACAATGCGGCAGTGCGTGCCTGCCGCAAACTTGCTGGCTTACTGCGCATCTGATGGAACATAGGTATACACGACTTCCCTTTCCTGGGGCATTCCCCGCACGGTGGTCTCTACCCAGATTTCCATCCTGGATAGGGGGACGTTGGGTAGATTTGCGGGCGCTCTAACCTCGTCAAATGACCTCCACCGATCCCTGCGCAGTCTGCGGAGAATCCTTTGGCACAGGACTTGTTTCGGATGGTCCTCGTCGCCCATGAAAACGTCTGCAAACACTGCCCCGGCCCGGAAGAACTGGGTCGGTATGCAGTTTGCGGGCCCGCAGGCTACTACCGTTCCGTCTGAAAGGTGGAACTCGACGGCGAAACGGGAGAGGCGGTCGCCGAACTTCGCATTGAACATATTGTTGGATGCAATGGGCCAGAAGTTCCTGTTGGCAACGGTCGACACCAGTGAAGCGACCGTAAACGCCCCGGCCAGTGCGACCAGTGCCTTGCTGCTGTTGACGTCAGGTGCACGCAGCACAGTGGATATTCCTGGCGAAGTCTTCAAATTCCGACGACAGTTCCAGTGAGTCAAAGACCAGTCTCCGACCATCCAGCTGCGTCGAGCCGGTAAGCAGATAGCGGAACACTTCCATGGCGGCAATCGACGCCACGATGGAATTGAGCGGGCCGAAGCTGGGCGCCTGGTAGGCCGAGTTGAAATTTGTCGTAGTGAGGGACGCCGTGGAGTTCGTACGTCCGTCGTTATCCGTTGCCGCGCACAGCAGACATGGAGTTTCGCCCGGCCTGACGACCGGGCCCACCACTCCACGCGTGTCCTGGTAACCGGCACAGGTAAACGGAGTTCCGGAAATAATGGACGCTTCGTTGGACCACTCGAGCACTTCCTGGGGAGTATCGGCGGATACAACTACGAAGTCTGAATCGTGAAAGATCGGCAGGAGGTCCTCGACGCCTGAGATCATTGACGGGACTTCGATCGTGTTGACTTCGGGCGCTCGAAGCGAAAGATTCTTTGCAGCCGCTTCGATCTTCGATTTGCCGACGTCCTGGGCGGTGAAGAGATACTGCCGGGTGAGGTTGCTTTTCTCGACGGAATCTCCGTCCACCAGCACGATGGAACCGACCCCGGCCGTTGCGAGCTGCATGGCCACGTTGGTTCCGATGCCGCCGACGCCGATGAGCGCTACCGTTCGTGTGCGGAGCAAGTCACTGGCTCCCGGGCCTGTGCCGTGAGCCAGCGCGAAGTACAGATCATGGCGGCTGTATTGCCCTGAAAGGTCAATCCTGTAGGGCACCAAAATTTCGGCGTCGATGAGTTCCTCGATGACTTGCCCGGAGCTTTCGCCAAGCAGTAGTTGGGCCTCATTGCCCAGTTCATCGAGTGTGCGCGGTTGCGATGCAAATCCAAGCAATTCCGCCAGCCCGTCTGGTGCGTCTTCAATTTCGATCGCATTGGGTGGTGCCAATCCGATGTGCACGGAGGTGTCACTTGTGACGACGGGAAGCGACTGCTTGAGGGAGTAGGTCGTGGCTGCCAATACTTGCCTCCAATTAGGAGTGGGGACCACGCAATGCGTGGTCCCCACTAATTTTTCTTGGTTCAGTTGAACACGAAGTTCAGCTTGGAACGGCGCTTGGTCAGTCGCTTGAGCTTCAGCATGGGTCACTCCTCTAGGTTTATCAATTTGTTGGACGGATTGAATCTACGACATCTGTCACAGATTTGACAAGGCTCTTGACTAGAAATTCTTTGAATACCGAATCGTGTTACAAACGTAGGTTGGAACGCGTATAGAGTCGTGTGCATGTTTGAACTTGTTGTCCCGGATACATCCTTCTACCCGTCGTTTGCCGAGTCTCACCGTGAGTGGGGCGGCGCTCACCAGGACGGTGCCGGCCTGTTGCCAGACGACGACGTCACCAGCCCGGAGGGATTCGCCGAGTGGGTCCAAAGACTTTCGCGTGCTGAACGGGCTGCCGAGGCGGGCGGCATTGTTCCTTGCACCTATCGCTGGATCACGGAGGGCTCGCGGTACGTGGGGGCGATTGCCTTCCGCCACTACCTCACCCCGGCCCTCCTGAACTCGGGCGGGCATATCGGATACGGGGTCCGGCCGTCCGATCGAGGGCGCGGGGCGGCGTCGTGGGCTCTGCACGAAGTGTGTGCCAGTTTGGCTGCGCAGGTAGAGCCTGATCGCGTTCTTCTGACCTGCGATGATGCAAATGCAGCGTCAGTCAGGACTATCGAGCGTTGTGGAGGCCTGCTCGAGGACGTGAGGATGGGCGGGAACGGGCGGCCATTTAGGCGCTACTGGATTGATGTGGCGCGGTCCTAAGTCAGACGGGGCTGGTGCGACTTCAAGCTAAAGCATCCGCGCCAAGAACGCCCCACGGTCCTGCGGGTGAAGAGGCAGCCCCGCCGGAGCGGCCGCCCAAGCCTTGCCTGCGAAGGGATCGTATACGCCGGTCCCCCTTCCCACGGGATGTGGAACCGGGGAGAGTCCACCAGAAACAGCCCGCCGCCGATGATGATAACGGCCGCATCCATCAGAGCAAGTGAGAGTTCAACATCAACTTACGGCGGGGATGCTTCATCCGTTCGACGCATATTTTGTTTTTTCTCTAGATTATCGATTCTAACTAAGATACTGTTTTCTTAGTCACAGATCCGTGCGCAGCGGGATCTGATAGAGCCGTGCAACGAAGAGGAGACAAGGATGTCTTGGGGATTGATCAGCGCCATGGGCCACGTAAGTATTCAAACGACGGACATTGCCAGCTCGGTATTTGACGCAACTCAAATCCTGGGACTCCGCGAAACGGAGCGCACGTCCGACGCCGTGTACCTTGCCGCCGGGAATGTCCATCATGAACTCGTCTACGTCGAGTCGGATGTCAATGGCGTGGATGGATTCGGCCTTGTCGCCGCCAATGGCGACGCACTGCGCGAGATTCGTCGGCGGGTGGACAGCGAGAACTTCACGATCGTCAGCAACAAGCCCCGCGGTGCTGGTATCGAGGACGGTTTCTCCTTCATCGGGCCCGAGGGCTTCGTGTTTGAAATCTATGTCGGCATGCAGGAGGACATCGCCCTCCAGCAGTCCTTCGGCCCCGATCGGTACGGCCACTTCAACTTCCATCCCCGGGACGTGGGCGGCATGATGCGGTTCCTGCGCCGGGTCTTGGATTTCCGCCTCTCGGACGTCATTGGTGACGATTTTGCCTATTTCATGCGCTGCAACCCTGACCACCACGGCATCGCCCTGGTTCGAGGTGAAGGAACCCTGCATCATCACGCCTGGCAGACGCAAAGCATTGCCGACCTCGGCAAGCTTGGTGACAGGCTGAACAAGCTGGGCCGGGACCTCATCTGGGGCCCGGTCCGTCACGGGGCCGGCCACAACATCGCCGCCTACTACGTGGAACACTCTGGTGCCGTCGTCGAGCTCTACACGGATCTGGAGCAAATCTACGACGACGCCCGTCCGCCCGTGGTGTGGGGCGAGGACGAGAATTGGTACAACATGTGGGGCCAGTACCGGCCGTTGGACTTCCGCAAGTTCGGGCTGGCGCCAGTTGACCGCCGGTCCCTCAGCAGCATCCACCGCTGACCCCTACGGGCCCTCTGCGCCCATCGGGCGCTCCGTTGGGCGCAAAATAAAACACTTTCACCGAAGTTATGCGTAATCGACTCGCCTTCTCCTGTGATCCGCGTCATGCTTGAACGTACGGATAAGGGGCTTGCTTCGGAACGTGACCAACATTGGCGTCGGCCACCGAACTCTCACAGCTTGAAAAGAGACCATGTTGAACCCGAAAACAGCCCAGAGCAATCAGGGGCCGGTGAACCTCCCCGCGGGCAGAAGGCGGCCCGCGGCTGACTCGCTGAACACCAAGGACATGCGCCGGATCCTCGGCTCCAGCCTTATTGGCAGCATCATCGAGTACTACGACTTCATTCTGTATGCCACGGCAGCGTCGCTGGTATTTGACCGCGTCTTCTTTGCCAACTTGGGTCCCGGCCTTTCCCTGTTCGCTTCGTTTGCGACGCTGGCAGCGGGCTACGTGGCGCGGCCGCTGGGCGGCATCATCTTCGGCCACTTCGGCGACCGCCTGGGCCGGAAGCAGATGCTGGTGCTGTCCATGCTCATGATGGGTGGCGCCACCGTCCTGATCGGGCTCCTGCCCACCACGGACCAGATAGGTGTTGCAGCGCCGGTGGTGCTGGTACTCCTGCGCGTCATCCAGGGCATTTCCGTCGGAGGGGAATGGGGTGGCGCCACGTTGATGGCCTTGGAGCACGCCCCCGCGAAAAAACGCGGACTCGCCGCGGCGTTCGCCAATGCGGGCGGTCCGGCCGGCGGGCTGCTGGCCACCCTTGCAGTCTCCGCCGTTTCCGCCCTGACCGGGGACCAATTCCTGGTCTGGGGCTGGCGGATACCCTTCCTGCTTAGCGCCCTGCTAATCCTCATCGGCATGATTATCCGGTTGAGGGTGGCAGAGACTCCCGTCTTCCAGGCGCTCGACGCCGAAGCTGCCAAAATCAAGCACCCGCCTTTGCTGGAGGTGCTTCGCCATCATCCGCGCCTCGTCGTGGTCACCCTTGTGGCCACACTCGGGTTCTATGCCTGCCAGGGCCTGCTGACGGTGTGGGGTGTTTCGATGGCGGTGGCAAGCGGCGTGGACCGCTCCGGCGTCCTGAATTGGAAGGGCGTAGCCGCCGTCGTGACCGTGGCGGTCTGCTTCTATTCAGCACGCCTCAGCGACCGGATCGGCCGGCGTGCGGTCCTTACCGGCGCCGGCGTGGCGGCCATCCTCCTCGCCTTCCCCCTCATCATGCTGCTGACAAACGGAACCCTCTGGGGCTTTGCGGTGGCAGTGGTGATCGGCAACGGACTGGTCCAAGGGGCCCTCGCAGGACCTATCGGCGCGTTTATCTCCGAGCAGTTCCCCACTGGCGTCCGCTACACGGGAGCATCCCTGTCCTATCAGGGAGCCTCGATGATCGGCGCCGGCTTTACTCCGATGATTGCCACGGGCCTGGTGCTGGCAGCCGGCGGCGGAATATGGCTGGTGGCGGCGTTCTGGATCGTCATCCTGGGGGCGGGCCTCGCGGCAGTGCGCCTGACGCGTGAGGGCTCGCGCCTCAAGCTCGACGCTGTCTAGCCCGACGCCGTCTAGCCTCCTTCTCCGAAAACCCCGGCTGGCAGATAGTGCCAGCCGGGGTTTCCCTCTAGTTCCAATTGTCAATTTTATTGAACTCATTAGTCGGAAACTTCTCATTTACGCAACATGTTCTGACTGCCATGATGGAGGCAGCGAGGCGCCCGGACAGGCGCGCACATCACGAAAGGAACCAGGCAATGAAGCCTAAGAATCACATGGTGCTCACCACCTTCATGCTGCCCGCGGGCTACCACAAGGACAGCTGGAGGATGGAAGGAAGCCGGGCCGAGGAACTGGGCAACCTTGATTTCGTGGCAGATCTGACCGCGATGGCCGAGGCCGCCAAGCTCGACGCCGTCTTCTTCGGGGACATCGTCCACGCCAACACGGTGATGCGGGGCGACATCAAGATGAACGGGTTCTACGAACCCATGACCGTGCTGGCGGCGCTCGCTGCCAGGACCAAGAACATCGGCCTGATCGGGACCATGTCCACTTCATTCTCCGAGCCGTACAACCTGGCCCGGCAGCTGTGCGGACTGGACCACATGTCCAACGGCAGGGCCGGCTGGAACATCGTCACGTCGTCGGACGGCTTCAGCAACTACGGTGTGGAGGACGTTCCCGATCCCGCCGTGCGGTACCGGCGGGCCACCGAGTTCGTTGACGTGGTGCAGCGACTCTGGGACAGCTGGTCCGATGACGCCATCATCGTGGACCGGGCCTCCGGCGAGTACGTGGACCGCAGCAAGCTCAAGGCCATCCGGCACAAGGGCGAGTTCTTTGAAGTCGAGGGCCCCATCAACATGCCGCGGTCGCCGCAGGGCCGGCCCGTCCTGGTCCAAGCGGGATCTTCGGGCCCCGGAATGGACCTGGGTTCCTCGGTGGCCGACGGGATTTACACCGCGCAGCCGTTCAAGGAGCCCTCCATCGAGTTCTACACCAAGTTCAAGAACATGGTGGCCGAGAAGGGCCGGAACCCCGACGACGTCAAGATCATCCCCGGCATCCTGCCGATTCTTGGCGACACCGAGAAGGAAGCACAGGAGCTCGCCAACGAGTTGGCCGGTTACGTACATCTCGGCAACGGCCTCAAGCAGGTGGGCGCCGACCTCAAGATGGACCTTTCCGAGCTGGAGTTCGATGAAAAGATCCCGGCGGAGTGGTTCTCGGACGACCCCAGGCTGGGCAGCCGCTACCAGATCTACCGCAAGAAGAGCGTGGATATGGGGATGACGCTGCGGGAGCTGATCGTTGACCTGGCGCGTTCCACCGGACACCAGTGGATGGCCGGCACCCCCTCTCGGGTGGCTGACCGCATGGTGGACTGGTTCGAGTCGAAGGCCTGCGACGGCTTCAATCTCAACGCGCCCTTCAACCCGGGCGGCTTCAAGCTCATTTGCGACAAGCTGGTCCCGGAGCTCCAGGACCGCGGCTACTTCCGGTCCGAGTATGAGGGCACCACCCTGCGTGACAACCTTGGACTCTCGCGCCCGTCAGCCTAGGCCCGCTCAGTCCGTCGATTGTCGGCTTAAAGCTGCCCGGCTTCGAAGCCGGGCGTGCCGAACCGTTCGACGGCGACATCCACCCACGCCTGGGCACGGGCATTCAACCGCATGCTGCGCGTCCAGGCCAGTGAAACGGTGGCCGGGGTGCGGGTGTGTACGCGGGGCTCCGCAACCCGTTTGAGGACAACCTTCAGTTCCTCATAGGGCGCATCCAGCATGGGCTGCTGGAACAACACGGCGACGCCTCGGCCGCCCGCCACCAGGGACCGCACCGTGGCGTAGCTGCGTGAGCGGTGCCGGATGTCCGGAGTAAGTCCGGCGTCGCGGTACATGTCCAGAATGCGCGTGGAAATGGGTGGAGCGTCAAAAAAGATGAGCGGACTGGCAGCCACGTCCCGGAGGGAGACCGCTTCTGACTCGCGCAGGGGGTGGTCTTCCGGGAGCAGGATGTAGGGCTCCACGGAGAGCAGCGGCGCCGTCTTCAGGGCAGGGGAAATGTCCATGTCGTACACGAAGGCGGCGTCGATGGAGCCGTTGAGCAGGCGGTCTTGGAGATCCTCGTGGTACCCCTCGATGAAGTCCACCTCCACATGCGGGCATTGATCCGCAAAGTCCGCCAGCATCGGAGGAATGATGGTGGGCGCCAGCGGCATGAAGCAGCCGACGGTTAGCGGTCCCCGGATATCCGCCCTGTCCCTTTTGGACAGCGACGCGATCTCATCGGCGAGGTCCAGCAGTTGGCGCGCCTGGCGGAACACCACGAGGCCCGTCGACGTCAGGGTGAGCCCCTTCGACTTGCGCTTGATGCACAGCTGCGCGCCCACGATCCGCTCGAGTTCGGCGATGGACATGGAAATTGCCGACGGCGCCATGTGCAGCCGGCGTGCCGCCTCGCTCATGGTTCCGGTCTCGGCCGCCACCACAAAGTGGAGTACCTGGCGCAGGGTGATCGAGGGATTTAGGCTGATATTCACATTGTCAATTCTACTGATAACCATGAGCAGAAACAGGTCATTTACTTGATCAATACAGCTTGTCATGATGAAACAAACGGTGCCGACGTCGGCGCCACAGTTATTGCCGCCGCGGCGGCGGCACACCTTCCCGAAAGTGACGTGACGTAATGGACGCACAAGCCAGATTCCTTGACCAAGCGGAAGCCATTGTCGGCGCCGACAATGTTGTCCGCGCTACGCCGCAAGAGGGCTACATCGATCCGTACCCGCTGAACCCCGGACGGGCGAAATGGCCCGGCGTCCGTCCCGTCAGCGTGGAAGAGGTCCAGGCAATTGTGCGGCTCGCCAACGAGACCGGGGTTCCGCTGTGGTCCTTCTCCAGAGGCAAGAACCTTGGTTACGGGGGGCCGGAACCCCGCACCCGGGGCATGGTGGCGCTGGACCTCAGCCGCCTCAACAAGGTCATCGAGGTGAACGACCACCTCAACTACGCCGTCATCGAGCCCGGAGTCAGCTTCTTCGACCTTTTCGAACACATTCAGGAACAGGGCCTGAAGCTGTGGATGTCCGTTCCCGCCCTCGGCTGGGGTTCCATCCTCGGTAATGCGCTGGACCGCGGCTACGGCATGACGCCCATGGGGGACCATGTGCAGTCCATATGCGGCATGGAGGTAATCCTTCCGGACGGTGAGCTGGTGCGGACCGGAATGTGGGCCATGGAGGGCACGGAACTGGGGCCCATCTTCAAGGGCGGCTTCGGCCCCACCCTTGACGGCATCTTCACCCAGTCCAACCTCGGCATCGTCACCAAGATCGGCCTTTGGCTGATGCCCTGGCCCGACGTGTACTTCAACGGTGACGTTGTGGTGGAGCGCGAGGAGGACATGCCCAAGCTCGTGGATATCCTGACCCAGCTCCGGCGCGAGGAGGTCATCCAGAACAACGCCCTCTGCGGCAACGTGGTGCGGGCTGCCACCATGAACGGGCCGCGCTCCCGCTGGTACGAGGGGGAGGGGTCCATCCCGGACGAGCGCCTCGAAGAAATGCGTCAGGAGATGGGCATCGGCCAGTGGAACGCCAAGTTCGCCATCTACGGCGACAAGGGCCTTGCCGAACGCAGGCTGGAAATCATCAGGGAACGTTTCGCCGGACTTGATGGTTTCACCGTCAAGGCTCGTATGTACGAGGGTGCCGAAGGCATGCAGGTGGCGTACGAGGATATTGCCGACATTGACCGCACGCAAATGGCCGGAGTGCCTACGCTTAAGCCGCTGTCCACGGTGGCGTGGGCGGCGGAGAACGGCGGCCACATTGACGCGGCGCCCATCATTCCCGCGCGCGGGGAGGAAGTGTGGGCGTTCTACCGGGAAGCCAAGGAGCTGTACCGCCAGTACGGCTTTGACCTGTACATCGGCTACCACCTCTACGCACGCCACATGGTGCACGTGACCATGATCTTCTTCGAAAACGACAACCAGGAGCAGCTGGCGCGCGCGCGGGCGCTCTATTCTGCGTTGCTCGCGGCTGCCCGCAGCCATGGATACGCTCCCTACCGCAGTCATGTGGATTACATGGACGTCATCGCCGACGGTTTCGACTACAACAACAACGCCGTCCGCCGGCTCCAGGAGAAACTGAAGGACGCTTTGGATCCCAACGGCATCCTGTCGCCCGGAAAGCAGGGGGTCTGGCCACGGCGGTACCGGGAGGTGGGGGCGGAGGCGCCCGTCGGCGTGGCGGAGTCGGTGGTCCCGCGGTAGGGGGCTGCCTCTTAAACCAATAGGGGCCGGAGGCCGGTGAACAAACCAGCCTCCGGCCCCTATTGGCTGCCCTTCTCCCTTACAGAGGCGGCCTACCGGCTAGGAGCCGCTGATATTGACCGCGACGGACTTGACCTCGGTGTAGGCCTCCACGCCCTCGCGGCCGTTCTCCTTGCCCCAGCCGGACTGCTTGAAACCCCCGAACGGCATGTTCGCGTCCATGCCGCCGGCGGCGTTAACCCGCACATTTCCCGCCTTCATCCGGCGCGCGAACTGATGGGCCCGGGAAATGTCCTTGGTCCAGATGGTGGAGGAGAGCCCGTAGACGGTGTCATTGGCGCGGGCCACGATGTCCGCAACGCTGTCCGAGTCGCGGAAAGTTGCCGTCGAGAGAACCGGCCCGAAAATCTCCTCCCGGACCACCTTCATGTCGTGGGTGGTGTTGCGCAGGATGGTCGGCTGGATGAAGAAGCCGTCCCCGGCCACTGCCGCGCCGCCGGTGACCAGCTCCGCGCCCTCCTCACGGCCGCTCTGGATGTAGCCCAGGATCCTCTCGCGCTGCTGCTCTGAAATGACCGGACCGACCTGGGCCTGCGGGTCAGTGCCGGGGCCGATCCTCAGCGCCTCGGCCCGTTGCGAGATCCCTGCGACCACTTCGTCCGCCACGGCCTCGTGGACGTACAGGCGGGAGCCCGCAGCGCACACCTGGCCAGTGTTACCAAAGATACTCATTGCCGCGCCGTCGATGGCCCGCTCGAGGTCCGCGTCCGGGTAGATGACCACCGGAGACTTGCCGCCGAGTTCCAGTGAAACGCGCTTCAGGTTGCCGGCGCACGAAGCCAGCAGGTGCTTGCCTACGGCGGTGGAGCCCGTAAAGGAGATCTTGTCCACGAGGGGATGGTCCGCGATCCGCTGTCCGGAAACAGCGCCGAGGCCCTGGACAATGTTCAGCACGCCGGGCGGGAACCCCACCTCCAGGGCCAGTTCCCCCAGCCGGACCGCGGTCAGGGGCGTGAGTTCCGCCGGCTTGAGCACCACGGTGCAGCCTGCCGCCAGGGCGGGCGCCAACTTGGCCGCGGTGATGGCCAGGGGGCTGTTCCACGGAACGATCAAACCAACGACGCCGATGGCTTCCCGGAGCGTATAGGCGTGCCATTCGCCAGGGAGGGAGACGTTGCGGGTTTCGCCGTTGAGCTTTGTCGCCCAGCCCGCGTGGTAGCGGAACGACTCGGCCGCCCCAGAGATTTCGAAGGCCCGGGCAAAGCCCAACGGCTTTCCGGTATTGAGGGTCTCCAGCAATGCCAGTTCGTCGGCGGCGGCGTCAATGGCCTCGCCGAGCTTCCAGATCAGGCGGCTCCGCTGGGCAGGCGACATTGCCGGCCACGGACCCGAGTCGAAGGCCCGGCGGGCGGCCTGGACCGCACGGTCAACGTCCTGGGCGCTCGCGGATGCGGAGTCCACCAGGAGATCGCCGGTGGAGGGGTCGGTGACGGGGAGCGGTTCCTCTCCGCCGTCCACCCATGCTCCGTCGATCAGCAGGCGGAGCGGCCTGCCCAGCAGGTCAGGCCTCGGAATGGTGGGGAGGGTCTGGGTAAGGGGCGTCATTGGCTTCCTTCCGGGAGGCGGCTGCTCAGGATTGATGTTATGCAATCTGTGATGGTTGCCACATCACGTTCTCCAAGATACATTGTTCTAGGAATTATGCATTTATTTTGCTTGCACTCAATGAGGAGATTCTGGATGGAAAAGCACAAGCGCCACTCACTTTTGGCCAAGGTTCTGACGCCCGCGGTGGCCGGCCTGACCCTGCTGTCACTTGCCGCCTGCGGGGCCCCCGGTGCGGCCAGCGGTGCCGCCGGGGACGCGGCTGGCTCGGAGGGCAAGACATCGATCAAGGTTGTAGTGGCCCCGATCCAGTTCGAAACGGCCTACGTCGCCAAGGAGAAGGGCTTCTTCGATGAGGCAGGCCTCACCGTGGAAATCGTCCCCGGCGCCGATCCCTCGGCCAACCTGGCCCAGACCGTGAGCGGACAGGCTGACATCACCACGGCATCCTGGGGTGTGATGACCACCGCCACGGCGAAGGGCATGCCGGTGAAGGTGGTCTCCGGAAACGGCGTGGTTGATCCCAACTCGGACAACTCCGGAATCCTGATCCCCAAGAACAGCAGCATCAAAACCGTTGCTGACCTGAAAGGCAAGAACGTTGCGGTGGTCGGCGTGAACACCGGCGGCGACATCCCCATGCTCCAGGCTGCGGCGGCGGCGGGAATCGACCCCAAGTCGATTACGGAGATCGCTGTTCCCTACGCCGGCATGCAGGCTGCCCTGGAGCAGGGAACGGTGGATGCCGCGTTCGCAGCCGATACCTACTACCACCAGCTCGTCGACGCAGGCTTCAAGAGCATTGCCAGCCCGGTGCGCGAATTCCAGGGCAACATGCCCGTCACTGTCTGGGCCGCCACCGACGCCTGGCTCAAGAGCAACCCCGGAACCGCCAAGAAGTTCAATGACGCCATGACCAAGGCGGCCCAGTTCTACACTGACCCGGCAAACGTCAAAACGATCGTGGACATCACCGCACGCGTTAAACAGGTGGACTCCGCGAAGGTCAACCCCAAGTCCTACGTTCCGGTGAACACGTCCATCAACCTGGCCACAGGTCAGGCCGGTATCGACGCCATGAAGGACCTCGGCTTCGTCAGCAAGCCGCCGACCGCCGAGGCCATGCTCTGGGCCGACGCCCCGCGCTTCACCAAGTAAGGCTGCCGGGAATCAGGTACATGACGGAGAGATCGATATGAAGACAAGTACAAAGTCGATGGACTGGGGGTTGACCACCCAGCGAGTACTGGCGGTTGCGGCACTCCTGGCCATCTGGCAGCTGGTGATCTGGAGCGGCACGCTTCCCTCGATGACACCAGGGGTCGCCGCCCTTGTGTCCTCCATTGGCGCGGCCCTGACATCGGCAACGTTCTGGTCGGCGCTTGCGCAGACCATGACGGCTGCCGTCAGCGGCTGGCTGATCGCCGTCGTGGTTGGAACGGTACTCGGACTGCTCATTGGTTCCGTCCGGGCGCTGGACCGCTCGACGTCGATCCTGATCGATTTCGGGCGTTCGTTCCCGGTACTGGCACTGATGCCTGTGGTCATCATGCTGCTGGGAGCTACCGCCCAGATGGAGACCGTCGTCGTCGCGCTTTCCTGCCTGTGGCCGGTGCTCGTGCAGACAATCTACGGTGCCCGACGGATGGAGTCGGCAGTGGTGGACACGGTGCGGATCTTCCAGATCCCGGCAGTCCTCCGGTTCCGCCGGGTCCTGCTCCCCAGCGCCACCCCCTTCATCGCCACCGGCGTCCGGATCTCGGCCTCGATCTCCATCCTCGTTGCCGTCGGCGTTGAGGTGCTCAGCCAGGCCCCGGGAATCGGCCGGCAGATCACCCTGGCCCAGCAGGCCCAACGGTGGGATTCGGCGTTCGCGTACCTCTTTTTCGCCGGGCTGGTGGGTTGGAGCATCGCCAGCCTGCTCAACTTCGCCGAGGGCAGGATTCTCAAATGGAACAGGCAGGCCAATGACTGATACAGCCCTTCGTCCGGCACCCAAGCCGGAAACTGCGTCCCGGGCCAGGCGGCCGGACGCGGCGCGCGGGCGCAGCCGTCCCGCGCAGGTGGCCCTCAGCGTACTTCAGCGGACGTGGTTGATCGTCGTCGTGTTCGCCGTTTGGTGGATCGCGACGGCGGACAGCACCAATGTTTTTATCCCTTCCCTTGAGTCGATCATGGCCAGCCTGGGCCGGGACCTCGCCAACGGCGTGATCGCCTCCGGAGCCGCCTATAGCCTGGGGAACCTGGCCGCGGGCCTCCTGATCGCGGTGGCAGTCGGCATTGTCGGGGGACTGATCCTTGGCGAGACCAGGCGGTTGCGGGAGATCGTGGATCCGGTCATTCATTTCTTCCGGTCCGTCCCCCAGGCGGCACTGGTTCCGCTGATCATCGGTGCCTTCGGAATCGGACAGGGCCCCAAGATCTACACCATCGCCTTTGCCTGCATGTGGCCGGTGTTGCTGAATACCATCGACGGTGTCCTGGGTGTGGAACCGACCATCCGGAAGTTCTCCAAGGTCTACCGGATCCCGCGCGGTCTGCACTTCCGCAAGGTGGTGCTTCCGGCCGCGCTTCCGCAGATCGTGGCCGGCGTGCGAGTGGCTCTTCCCATCGGAATCACGGTGATGGTGGTGAGCGAACTCTTCGCCGCCAACAAGGGATTGGGCTTTTACATCCTCAATTCCTCCGCAACTTTCATGGTGCCTGAGACGTGGGCGGGTGCGCTGCTCGTCGGCGTCATCGGGTACATCCTCTCGCTCCTGTTCATCGTTCTTGAACGCAGGATCCTGAGCTGGTACTTCAAGTCAGGCGCAAAATGACCACCCCGGTCCAACAGAAAATTGAAGGAGCATCCATGGCCATTCAGGCAGCATCCGAGCAGGTGCAGGTGGCCACGAAGCCGCTGCTCCAGGTCCAAGGGCTGACGATGAGCTACGGCGTCGGTGACGCGGAGAACAAGATCCTGAAGGATCTGAACCTGGAAGTAAACGACGGCGAATTCGTCTCCATCGTCGGTCCGTCCGGCGTCGGTAAAACCACTCTTCTGAGGTGCCTCTCAGGCCTCATCCAACCCCGGAGCGGCGCCGTGAGCGTTGGGGGAGAGGTCATCGACGGGCCGCACAGGGATCTTGCCGTGGTCTTCCAGGACTACAGCCGCTCGCTCATGCCCTGGATGACCACACTGGAGAACGTGGCCTTTCCCTTGCAAGGCCGCGGGGTGGGCAAGCAGGAGCGGACCGAGACCGCGGAGAAGAACCTCGCGGCCGTAGGCCTCGCCGGGCAGGGCCACAAGTATCCGTGGGAGATGTCCGGCGGCATGCAGCAAAGGGTGGCCATCGCCCGTGCCCTGGCCTACAACGCCAAGGTCCTGCTGATGGATGAACCGTTCGCTTCCGTGGACGCGCAGACCAGGTTCGACCTCGAGGACCTGGTGATCGATCTCCAGGCGAGCCTGGGCGTCACCATCATCCTGGTCACGCACGACATCGATGAAGCGCTCTATCTGGCGGACAAGGTGATCGTCCTGGCGGAGAAGCCCGCCACCGTGGTGGACGTGATCGAGACCGGCTTCGGCGACCACCGCGATCAGGTGGAGACCAAGGCGGACCCACGCTTTGCGGAGGCGCGGGCACGCATCCTGCACCGCCTGCGGGATCACTAGGCTCGACGCGCGCTGCTGAAAAGTCCAGACGAGAAAGCCCTCCGGGTTCCTTTGCAGGATCCCGGAGGGCTTTCTGTGCGCAAGATCCGCCGCGCCTCAACTGAGGCGCCGGGTGCCTACGCCTTGGCCTTCTCGCGGCCGCTCTGGGCTGCTTCCTTCTCGATCCCGGACTTCAGGATGGCGTTCAGGGTCGTCTCGTAGTGGGTCCGGAGCAGCCGGGAGGCGACCTCGGGGTTCCGGTCCAACGCGGCGGCCAGGATGTCCCGGTGTTCTTGGGCGATGTCACGGCCCAGATGGCGGGTAGCGCGGCCTGCCCAGCGTCCGTAGAGCTGGGAGAGGTCGGACAGGGTCGACGCGAGGTCGATCAGCACGGGGACCCCGCAGGCCTCGAGCAGCTTGGCATGGAATGCCTGGTGGGCTCGATCCCACGCCTCAGTCAGTTCGCCGTCATCGCTCGCCTCGCGGTAGGGGGTCCGCTCCAGCGTGTGGTGGGCGGCGATGAGCTCGGATTCCCAGGCCAGGTCCCCGCGCTGGATCGCCAGTCCCACACCAAACTCCTCGGAAACGCAGCGCAGCTCCGTAATGTCCTTGATCTCGGCCAGTGACAGCGTGGGTACGAAGAACCCGCGGTTCGGCTTGAGGATCACCAGGCGGTCGCCCACCAAGCGCGTCAGCGCCTCGCGGATCACCGTGCTGCTGGTCTTGTAGTGCTTGGTGAGCGCAACCAGCTGCAGCTTGTCTCCGGCGGCCCAGCGGCCGGCCAGGATGTCATCCCGGAGCGAGTCCCGGATCTGCGTGCTGAGGGTCTCAGACTCGATACTTTTCGACATGTGCATTATTGTACCGGCTAGCAGATAATGTTTTCTTTATTGACTTATGCAAATTCCATCCTAAACTTGTATCAGTCGTACGGAGAGACCTGAATCACAACAGATCCCGTCATTACCTAGGAGAACCGCCGTGACCAACTCCACCACCGAAGCAGTCCAGACCCGCGAGGAGCACGTCGTCGACGACCTCTACTGGCGGGACCGGTACGAGCCCATCACGGAAGACGACGAGTTCCTGCGCGGGATTGTGGACACCTCGGACCTTCCGGCGCTGATGGTGGCGCTGGCTGCAGTAACCGGAGACTTTTCAATCCTGCGCGAGGACCTGCGTCCGCCGCAGCCGCCCGCCGAAATCGTGGGCATGCCGCATGGCGGCATGACGCCGGACCAGCAGGGCAGGGCGCGCGCCCTTGCCTTCGAGGCACTCAAGCGGGTGCGCGAGGATCACCTAACCAGTGTCGGGACCCTGACCGAGGCACAGGCCGATGACATCCTCACCTGGATTACCAACGCAGCCAACCCCGAATACCACCCCATGCTGATGCACGACATGGCCCTGGTTGAGGGCAAGAGCGGCAAACCGGCATGGGACTTCAAGGACATCGCGCTGGGTCGGGAGTTCAGCGTGGCAGTCATCGGGTCCGGGGTTTCCGGCATGGCAGCGGCCTACCGACTGAAACAGGCCGGCATTCCCTACACGGTGTTCGAGAAGGGCCACACCGTCGGCGGCACCTGGTGGAAGAACACCTACCCCGGCGTGCGCCTCGACACCCCCAACTACGCCTACAGCTTCTCCTTCGCCCAGCGCGACGACTGGCCCCAGCAGTTCTCGCAGGGTTCGGAGATTTTCGAGTACACCCGGCAGGTGGCCGAGCGCGGCGGCATCCTCGGCGAGATCGAATTCAACACCGAGGTCACCTCCGCCAGCTACGACGAAGCTTCGGGGCTGTGGAACGTCGACATCATCGACGCCGACGGCCAGCCGATCAGCCGCCAGTTCAACGCGGTGCTCTCCGCCGTCGGCCAGCTGGACCGGCCCAAGTACCCGGACGTGCCGGGGCGCATGGACTTTGCGGGCATCCAGATGCACTCGGCCGAGTGGGACAACAGCGTTGATGTGACCGGCAAGCGGGTGGCTGTCATTGGCACGGGCGCCAGTGCCTACCAGATCGTCCCAGCGATCGTGGACCAGGTCTCCGCACTCACCGTCTTTCAGCGCAGCTCACCTTGGATGCTGCCCACCCAGGGCTACTATGCGGACATGCCGGACTCGGTCCAGTGGCTGGTCCGCAAACTCCCGCACTACGGGCAGTGGCTCCGGTTCTGGCAGCACTGGCTCGGCGTCGAGGGCCGGCAGCACACCATCGTCGCGGAACCGGGCTGGGACCAGCCCGGCAGCGTGTCCGCCGTCAACGCGCAGTGGCGCCAGGGGCTTACCGACATCCTGGCCAAGCAGTACCAGGACCGCCCGGACCTGCTCGCCAAGGTCACCCCGGACTACATCGTGGGCGGCAAGCGCATGCTCCGGGACAACGGCGTCTGGGCCGAGTCGCTGAAGAAGCCGCAGTCCACCCTGGTCACCGAGGGCATTGAGCGCATGGCCCCCGAGGGCATCGTCACGACGGACGGGGTACTGCATGAGGTGGACATCACTGTCTACGCCACCGGCTTCCAGGCCTCGGAGTTCCTCGAGCCGTTGAAGATCACCGGCCTGCACGGCACGGACCTGCACGAGTACTGGGGCGGCGATGCCAAGGCGTTCGCCGGCCTGACCGTTCCGAACTTCCCCAACCTGTTCATCATCACAGGGCCCAACACCGGCCACGTGGTCAACGGCAGCCTCTACTCGATGATCGAATACGGCGTGGAATACATCCTCGAGTCGCTGCGCCTCATCATCGAAAACGACCTCAAGGCGCTGGACCTGAAGCAGGAAGTCCTCGACGAGTTCGTTGAGGGCCTGGACGCCGCCAACGCTACCAAGGCGTGGGGCCACCCCAGCGTGCACACCTGGTACAAGAACAAGTTCGGCCGGGTGTCCCAGATCTGGCCCCACCCTGTGCTCGACTTCTGGAAGATCACCCGCACCGTAAACCTCGACGACTACAACCAGCTGGCATGAGCGCCGCCGCAACTCAACCGCTGGCGGGCATCCGTATCGGAGCGGCCGTGTACAAGGCGGAGACGCACGACGGCGTGGTCAGCGTCCGCGGTGTCCGTTACGGTGAGCGGCTGGATCCCTCAGACCGTTTCTCGGCGCTGGGTGCTCCGTCACCGCTGCGGCCGCAGGGGCCCGCGACCGTGTTCCCGCAAGCCCCCGGATCCCTGGACTGGCTGCTCGGCCCCGCGTTGTCCCGCATGCCGCAGAGCGAGGATTCCTTCCTGCTGGACATCTGGGCGCCCGAAGGCGCGAAGGATCTCCCGGTGCTGGTCTTCCTGCCCGGGGGCGCCTTCATCAGCGGCGCCGGGAATGTGCGCTGGTACGACGGCGCCCGGCTCGCCCGGGAGGGCGGCGCCGTGGTGGTCACCGTGAACTACCGGCTGGGTGCGTTCGGACTGCTCGACGGCGTTGGCGGGGCCGGCGGCGCCGGCACCTCTGCGCACCCGGGTCCGCGCAACCTGGCCGCGGGGGACATCCTGCGGGCATTGTCCTGGATTCACCGGAACATTTCTGCGTTCGGCGGCGATTCCGGTGCCACCACCCTGGCGGGTCATTCGGCCGGAGCGTGGTACGCGTACGTGCTGAGCTTTGCCGAGCAGGCGCGCGGACTGTTTAACCGGACGGCCCTGTTCAGCCTGCCCTGGCAGCCTCCCTTGAACGCGTCGGAGTTCGCCGAGCGCTCCGGGCTGTTCGCCGCCGCCCTGGGTGCCGGCGATGGAGCCGGCGACACTCCGGGCGACGGCCACAGTACCGGGGAGATCCTGGCCGCTCAGGCCGCGGTGTCCAAGGCTTATGCGGGCAGGGGACTCGGCCTGATGCCGGCAGCGGACGGGGAACTGGTTCCTTCCTGGGCGATGGACTTCGAGACCGCGGCCGCAGCCATGCATGTGGACGCGCTGCTGTTGAGCAGCACCGACGATGAAGCCGCCGCGTTCCTGCACGCCCTTCCCGTCGGTGCTGTCGGCCCGGAACAGCTCGCGGGCTTCATCGGCGCGCACTTCGATGCCCCGGCTGAGGCGGCGTCCTTCATCGAGCAACGGCATCCAGGGGCGACGGACCACGCGAAGCTGGTGGAAGCCATGAGCCTGCACCAGTTCCGGCTGGCCGCCACGGAACTGGCAGGCCGGGCGGACCAGGCCGGAATCCCGGCCACGCTGCTGCGGTTCTCCGTGCGCAGCACGCTGGACGGCGCCGGCAGTCCGCACTGCTTCGACCTGCCCTTCCTCTTCGGAAACGGCCCGGACTGGCAGGATGCCCCCATGTTCGGCGGGTTCCCCGACGAGGCCTTCGACGACGTGTCGGACCGGCTGCGGCCGCTGCTGCTCGGCTTTGTTGCCGACGGCGTGGCGCGGACGCCCGAAGGCCGGCCAGTGGCCCGCTTCGATCCGAAGAACCCGGCACTGTATGCGGTGGGCGAAACCGGATGCAGCACCGCCGTCGTCGAGCCTGAACTGCTGCCGCGACGCTAGCCAGCCGCAGACGCGGGGATACTATCCAACCGACACACCAGTGGAGCCGTCCGAAAGGGGGGCTCCACTGGCGTTCGGTGCTGAGTGGGCCTCAGAAGCTGGTGATCACCGAGCGGGCCACCGACCCGCCGCGCAGCAGGTCGTAGCCTTCATTGATCTGGTCCAGGGAGATGTGCCGGGAGACCAGTTCGTCCAGCTTGAAGCGGCCTTGCAGGTAGAGCTCCGCGTACATCGGGATGTCGATCTTGAGGTTGGTGGAGCCCATGGCCACGCCGCGGATGCCCTTCTGCTTGCCCATCAGGTCGCCGAACGGCGTCACTTCCAGGCGGGTTTCGGGTTTTTGGACACCGATCAGGAACGCGGTTCCGCCGATGTCCAGCATGGCGACGGCGTCCATCGCCGTCTGCTTCAGGCCGATCACTTCGAAGGCGCAGCTGACGCCACCGCCGGTGAGGTCCTTGACTGCCTGCACGGAATCCCCGTCCCCGGCATTGACGACGTCCGTGGCGCCAAACACTTTGGCGAGGTCCAGCTTGGCCTGCTGCAGATCGATGGCGATGATCCTGCGCGCTCCGGCCAGCGCGGCGCCCTGGATGACGTTGAGGCCCACCCCGCCGCAGCCGATGACGGCAATAGTGTCTCCGGGGCGAATGCGGGCAGAATTGATGGCCGCTCCGGCGCCGGTCACCACCCCGCAGCCCAGGAGTGCCGCACGGTCGAACGGGATGTCATTGCTGACGGAGACCACAGTGTTCTCGTGGACGATCACCTGCTCGGCGAATCCACCGACGCCGATGAACTGCGTGAGTGCCTCGCCATCGCGGCTCAGCCGAGAGCCCTGGCCCGGGGTCCGCTGGGTTTCCTGCGGATGGCGGCACTGGTAGGGCCGGCCGGTCAGGCAGCCGCGGCAGTGGCCGCAGCTGTGGATCGGTGATGACACCACGTGGTCCCCTACACGGAACTCCGTGACGTCCGGGCCCACGTCGGCCACCACGCCGGCGATTTCGTGACCCAGCACAGCGGGCATGGGGAAGCCCACGTTGGTCTCGGCCACGTGCATGTCGCTGTGGCACAAGCCGCTGGCGCGGACATCAATGAGAACCTCACGGCCCATCGGCTCGGCGATGTCGATGTCCTGGACCTGGAACGGCTGTCCCACGCCGTCGAGTACTGCTGCTTTCATTCCTGTTGGTTCCTCTCGCTGGGTGAGCCGGACTCACCGGCATGGACGTGACGCGGCCCACAAATATAAATATAGTGTGTAGTGAAGTGCAAAATATATAAATTATCGATTATTTGCCGAATGACCACTCACGCTCACCGCCAGACAAGGGAGTCCCAGGATGAAAGCTGCAGTCATCAACGAAATCAACGGCCGTTTCGATGTGGAAGAGATCGTCATCGGTGAACCGGTGGGCCGAGAGGTCCTGGTGGAAGTCAAGGCTGCGGGCCTGTGCCATTCGGATCTCCTGGTTGCCTCGATCGACCGCGGCCGCCCGCTGCCCATGGTTGTTGGACATGAAATGGCCGGCATCGTGGCCGCCGTCGGACCAGATGTCCGGGACCTTGCCGTCGGGGACCACGTGGTTGGCTCCGAAGTGAAGTTCTGCGGGCACTGCGAGGAATGCCTGGCCGGCCACAGCTACCGTTGCGTCAATCCTGGCGAATTGTCCCGGCCGCGCGCCGCCGGGTCCAAGCTGAGCCGAAACAGCGGGGATGTGCACGCCTTTGGCGTCGCAGCCTTTGCCGAGTACACCATCTGCCACGACAACTCTCTGGTGCGGATCCCGAGGGAGCTGCCCTTCCCGCAGGCGGCCGTACTCAGCTGCGCGGCCATCACCGGCGTGGGGGCGGCGCTCAACACGGCCAAAGTCCGGCCCGGCGACACGGTGGCCGTCATCGGCCTGGGTGGCATCGGCCTTAATATCCTGTCCGGCGCCCGGATCGCCGGAGCCACCACCATCATCGGCGTCGACGTGCATCCGGCCAAGCTCGAACTGGCGGTCCGCTTCGGCGCCACCCACGTGGTGAACTCCCGCGAGGAGGATGCCGTACCCAAGGTTCGGGAGATCAGCGGACGCGGAGTGCACCACTCCTTCGAGGCCATCGGGCTCGGGATAACCCAAACCCAGGCCATCGAGATGACCCGCGTGGGAGGCGGCGCCTACTTCATCGGCATACCCCAGGGCGCGCCCCTGGAAGTGGACGTGCTGCGCTATCTCATCGCCTCGCAGCGGCGCATCCAGGGCGTGTACATGGGCTCCAGCAACATCCGCCGTGACATCCCGATGTACGCCGAGCTCTACCTGCAGGGCCGGCTGAACCTCGATGACCTGGTGGCGCAGGAAATTCCGCTCGAGGGGATCAATGACGCCTACCGGCTCCAGGAGTCCGGAGCGATCGCCCGCAGCGTCATCACCTCGTTCTGACGGGGGGGGCGGGGGAGTGGCGGCAAAGCCATTGCCAAGCTCACCTTTTTTATATAAAATCATTCAAAGAATGCATTTTCATCTCACAATGTTGTGGAGGTTTCACGGGTGCCACCCCTGATGCCAGCCAAGAAGGAGTTCAAAGTGACTGCACGCACCGGAGCAGAGTACAAGCGGGGCCTCGATGACGGCCGCGAAGTCTGGCTGGGATCGGAGCGCATCTCCGTCCTCGAACACCCGGCCTTCAAGGGGTCCATCGAAGGCATGGCGGGCTACTTCGACTACCAGCACAAGTACGCGGCAGACTGCCTGACCACCCACCCGGAGACGGGCGAGTCCATGAACGTGAGCCTCTCGCTGCCGAAGAATGCCGAGGATATTGCCCTCAGGCACCGTGCCTTCGACCGCCTGGCCCGCTACTCCAACGGCATGCTGGGCCGCACGCCGGACTACGTCAACGTGGTCCTGGCCGGCCATGTCTCCCGCCGGGACATCTTCGACCGCTCCGGGGATCCCGTTTACCACCAGCGGCTGGCGGCCTACCACCGCGAAGTGATCGAAAAGGACCTGGCACTGACCCACACCATCGTGCACGCTGCCATCGACAAGAGCGTCGGTGAGCTGCAGGGCATGAACGAGGAACTCACCCTCCGCGTGGTGGAGCGGACCGAACAGGGACTCATCGTCAAGGGCGCCAAGATGCTCGCCACCCTCGGCCCCATCGCCGATGAACTCTACGTCTACCCCGCAGTCCCCATCCAGAAGGGCTTCGAGGAATACGCCATCTCCTTCGCCATCCCGGTGGCCACTCCGGGCGTCGTGGCCGTCTGCCGCGACCACTACGGCGTGGACGCCGACGTGGCGGACAAGCCGTTCTCGTCGCGCTTTGACGAGCAGGACGCCGTCATCATCTTCGACGACGTACTGGTTCCCTGGGACCGCGTGTTCATCGACGGCAACCTGGACGTGTACAACGCCATTAACGCCGGTACCGCTTCCGGCAACACCCAGCAGCAGACTGCTATCCGCGCCGCCGTGAAGCTGGAGTTCGCCTACGACCTCTGCACGCAGATCGCCAAGGTGACCGGCACCGAAAACAAGCCCGACGTCGGCGCGATGCTCGGTGAGATCTACACCTACCTGCGCCTCACCCGCGCGGCCATCCATTCCGCCGAGATGCGGGCATCGGACTGGGGCGACGGCGCGTTCTTCTGCCACGACGACATCAGTGCCCTGCGTGCCATCATGCCTGGCTGGATGATCCGCATCAACGAAATCATCAAGTCCATGGGCTCGCACAACCTGCTGGCCACCCCCACCGGCGGCGCCTTCAACGATCCCCGCCTGGGCCCGCTGCTGAGGAAGTACCTGCCCGGAGCCAACGGCATTAGCGCCCAGGAACGCGCGCGAATCATGCGCACCGCCTGGGACTTCGCCGGCTCGGCACTGGGCAGCCGGATCGAGCTCTACGAACGCTTCTACCTCGGCAGCATCGGCCGCGCCCGGGCCCTGGACCACCGCAAGGCCCAGGCCGCCGGAGAGACCGGCGCCTACCAGGCGATGTTCGAGGAAATCGACGGGCTGCCCCCCACTCCATACGGCGCTGCGGCCAACGGTTCAGCACAATCGGAGAGCGAAACTCCCGCCAGTGGCCGGGTCGCCGTCGGGGCGCGGGGCTAGGTTCCGCCATGACGGCGCAGACAGCGGAGGCCGCCGGCCTCGAGAGCAGCGTGGAAAACATGACGGGCACCGTGGCCCGGCATGTCGCTGACACCGGCTTCGAGGCCTTCGACGCCGGCACGGTGAACCGGGCCAAGATCCGGATCATCGACTCGCTGGGCAACATCGCCGCAGGCCACCGCGCCCAGGGCAACGGCGCCGTTCTGGACCTCGCCCGGCGCTGGGGCGGCGCCCCGGAAGCGAGCGTGCTGGTCCACGGCGTCCGCCTGCCGGCGCACAACGCGGCCATGGTCAACGCGGTGATGATGCGGTCTTACGACTTCGAGCCGATCGGTGCGGAATACGAAGACCACACGCAGTCCGCCGCCCACATCAGCGGAACCACGGTCCCGGTGGCCCTGGCCGTCGCCGAGCAGCAGCGCTCCTCGGGGCGGGACCTGCTCACCGCGTTGATCGTGGGGGACGACCTCACCTCGCGGCTCGCCGCGGCGTCGGGCTTTGACGTCTACAGCGGCCAGGACAACACCGGCACCGTCAACGGCCTCGGAGGCACCGCCGTCGCCGCCAAGCTCATGGGGCTGGATGCGGTCCGGGTCCGGAACGCGCTGGGGATCGCGGTGAACCAGCTGTCCGGCACCGTGGCCAACATCTTCGATCAAACCCTCGCGTTCAAGCTGCCCATCGCCTTCGCCGCCCGCAACTCCATTGTGTCCGCGGAGCTGGCGCAGGCCGGGTTCACGGGGCCGGCGGATGCCATCGCGGGCCGGCACGGGTTCCTGGACATGTACTGTTCCTCGCCGGCACCGGAGAAGGTGACCCGCCGGCTCGGAGAGGCCTTCTACGCAGACTGCGTGATCAAGCCGTGGGCCTCGTGCCGGGCCAGCCACCCCTCACTGGACGCCTGCGTGCGGCTGGCCACGGAGAACCGGCTGAACCTGGACGAGATCGAGGAGATCCTCATCCACGTGACCCCGCGGACCCTGAAGGGTTTCGTGGGCCAGCCGTTCGTGATCGGCGAGTGCCCGGAGGTTTCGGGAGCCTTCAGCATCCGGTTCACAGCCGCCACCGCCCTGATGTACCGGACGGTCCGGCCGGAACACCTCACGCTGGAGCACATGCAGGATCCGCGCCTGCAACGGCTGCTGGACAAGATCCGGCTGGTTGATTCGCTGCCGCCCGCGGAATCGCTCACCGCCGAAGTGGAGCTCCGGCTCCGGGACGGTTCGGCGCTCCGGACCCGTACGGACGTGCCCAAGGGGGACATCCACGCCAGCCCGCTGAGCGAGGCAGAGATCCTGGACAAGTACTACGCCAACGCCGAGTTCGGCGGCAGGACCTCACGCAGGAATGCCGAGGAAGCGGTCCGGCTCATCCAGCGCCTTGAGGAGCTGGACAGCCTGGCGCCTCTTATCAAACTCTTCACACCCGACCTTCAGCACTAAATCCCAGGAGGATGAAATGAATACAGAACAGGTTGTACCCACTGCGGAGATCACTGTCGATCCCGCTGCTTTCCGTCACGTCGTGGGCCATTTCGCCAGCGGCGTCACGGTGATCACCACGGTTGTGGACGGTGAACTGTACGGCACGACGGCGTCTGCAGTGTCCTCGCTGTCCATGGAACCGCCCATGATGCTCGCCTGCCTCAACCGCTCCAGCTCCACGCACGACGCCGTGCTGAAAGCCGGAGTGTTCGGCATCAACATCCTGGCCGAGGACCAGAGCGACCTCGCCATGAAATTCGGTCGCAAGGGCGGGGACAAGTTCGACGGCGTCTCGGTCACCCTGTCCGCGGAGGGTGTTCCCATGCTGGACGGCGCCCTTGCCACTATCGTCTGCCGGGTTGCGGAAACGCCCACCGGGGGCACGCACACTGTGTTCCTCGGCGAGGTCACGGACGCCAAGGCAACGGCAGGGGAGCCGCTGGCATACTTCCGCGGCGCCTTCGGCCGGCTGGAACGGGTCAAGGAGCTCGCGGCCTACGACGCCGTGCGTGACTGGGTGCTGGGCCGCCGCACCCCGCTGCACCAGGCCCTGGATCCGGTGGAGATCGCGGCCCAGGCCAAGTCCGATCCCCAAAACGTCCACAATGCCCTGGTGAAGTTGACGGCCGAATCCCTGGTGACCCGGGGGGACCGGGGCGAATTCCTGCCCGCGCCCATCACGCGCCAGCTCACGGACAGTGTCTACGACGGCCGCCTCACCATCGAGCTCGGCGTGCTCGCCAGCCACTTCGATAAGTTCACGGACGAGGACATCGCGGAGCTGAGCCGCCTCACCGACGAGCTGGCACTGCTGCGCC
This sequence comes from Arthrobacter sp. CC3, assembly GCF_039907775.1. Classification (NCBI taxonomy): domain Bacteria; kingdom Bacillati; phylum Actinomycetota; class Actinomycetes; order Micrococcales; family Micrococcaceae; genus Arthrobacter; species Arthrobacter sp. CC3. The sequence continues at coordinate 44,544 of NZ_JARCCY010000015.1, read as the reverse complement.
AGGGCGGCCAGGAAGCGCTGGACACGTTCCTGAAGACCAACGCGAAATACCACAACCGCCTGGTGAGCGTGGCCGGCTCCGCCCAGCTCAGCGACGCTTTTCGCCGGCTGGGAATCGGCACGGTGTGGCGGGAGGCCCTCAACAGCGAAGAGTGGGCCCGGAAGATGGACCACAGCCACATCGTGGACCTCACGGCGGCGCTGAAGGACCACGACTACGCGCGGGCCGCGGAGGCCCTCCGCCTGCACACCTCCTTCGGCAAGCAGCTGGCCAGCGACGTGATTGAGCGCCACGGCGGCGAGGTCTAAGCAGAAGCTTTTCAAAAGTACGACGGCGGGGCCGCACCCAGGGATTCCTCTCCCGGCGGGTGCGGTCCCGCCGTCGTACTTTGTCCCCCAACTAGGTAGCAGCAGGTGTCGTTTTGTGCGCTCAAAACGACACCTGCTGCTACTTAGTTGCCCTGGCAGGCAGCAAAGGAGCGGGGAGGCTGTGTGGCCTCCCCGCTCCTTCTCCGCTTGCCAGGCTTGCGGCCCCTTGTCAGCGGACCGCCGGCAACCCTGCTTCCGTCTCCTGCAGGCGGGCCAGTTCGGGCACGTAGGCAGCCAGCGCTTCAAACGCCGCCAGCTCGGTATCCGGGGTAGTGGCTGCTGCCACGTAGCGGTCCGGCCGCACCACCAGGGTCATGCCGCTGCCTGCGACAGCCGCGAAGGCGCCGCTGGTGTCGGTGACCAGGGTCCCCTCCGTGCCCAAGTGCCCGGTGTCCACACGCCGGACCTCAAGGGGTGCGCGGCGATCGTGCGGGAAGTACAGCAGCGCCCAGCCCGTCCCGAGGACGGCGTCCAGCGGGACGGCGTCGCCGGTGGGAAGGGTGACCTGCGGCTGGGACAGGGAGCGGCCCACCAAGGCGGCCGCCCGCTTGGGAATTGTGTTCCCCGGTTCCGCCACGCAGCCGACGGTGAAGTGCGGCTGCTTGAGGAACTTCATTCCGGCGAGCCATGCCTTGGCGGTGGGAACGATGCCGGAAGCGGTGATGGCGGCGTCGCGGATGGCGGTGAGTGCGGGGTGGACGTTCATCACCACGGTGCCGATCCGGTGGGAAAGGCGCACCATGTCCACCGCGTGGGGACGCCGCTCTGCCTGGTATGTGTTCACCAGGGCATCGGTGCCGGCACCACGGACGTTCGCCGCGATCTTCCAGGCGAGGTTGGCTACGTCGCGGATGCCGGCGTTCAGGGCCTGGCCGGCGAACGGCGGCATCATGTGGGCTGCATCCCCGGCCAGGAGCACGTGACCCACTCGGTAATTCAGGGCCACGCGCTGGTGGGCTACGTAGACGGCCGCGCGGCGGATGTCCTCCGGGGCAATCGCCTGGAACGGCGCGATGAGACCCATGATGGCATCCGGAGAGGTCATCGCCGCGGCTTCCTCTCCGGGGAGAAGCATGAACTCGTAGCGGCGGCGGCCGTTGACGCCGGGGACCACCACAACGGGACGAGTCCCGTTGCAGTGGAACTCGGAGAACCGCTCCGGGTCACCCGGGGTGTTGATGATGTCCACCACGATCCATTTCTGGACCTGGGTGGAGCCTTCCATCGGGATGCCGAGCTGGGAGCGGACCGGGCTTCGTCCGCCGTCGCACGCCAGCACCCATTTGGAGCGGACAGTGTGCTTGCCGTCGTCGTCGATCAGTACCGTGTCCACGTGCTCCGGGGCGTCCGTTATGCGGAACGCTTCGGTGGTGAAGCGGACGTCGATCAGCGGACGGGCCCGGGCGGCTTCGAGGAGCAGTGATTCCATCACGGGCTGGTCGAACTGCGACTTGCCGGGCTGGCCGAGCCTCGGGCTGGCCGGGTAGACCTCCGCCAGCAGTTGCTCCTTGCGGCCGAAGTATCGGGCGCCGGTGTCCATGAGCATTTCCGGGGCCAGCCGGTCCAGGATTCCGATCTGCTGCATGACGCGCAGCGTCTCGTCGGTGACGCTGATAGCCCGCGGTTCGTCGCTGGTCCCGGCATGGCGTTCAACGAGCATCACGTTGACACCCTGGTCCGCCAGCAGGTTCGCCGCGGCGAGGCCGATAGGGCCCGCCCCGATGACCAGTACGTCGGTTTCGATGATTTTGTCCATGCCGAATAAAGTTCCGTTCCTGTGAGAGTGCAGTCAGTGGCGTCGGGAGCCTGTGGATCAGGGGACGAGCTTTACGGTGTTCTTCAGGGTGCCCAGTCCGGTGATTTCCACCTCCACCACGTCCCCTTCGGAGAGCAGGCCGGACGGTTCCATGAACAGGCCAACGCCGCCGGGGGTGCCGGTGACGATCACATCGCCGGGGGAGAGCTTGGTGAAGCCCGTGACGTAGGCGATGAGCTGCGGAATGGTGAAGTAAAGGTCGGAGACGGAGGCCTTCTGCCGGATGTCACCGTTGACTCGGGTTTCCAAGGTCAGTGCGTTGACGTCGCCCAGGTCGGCGGCCGGGACAAGGTAGGGGCCGAAGCCGCCGGTGCCGGGGAAGTTCTTGCCGGGGATCCACTGGGTGGCCGCGAGCTGCCAGTCGCGGACACTGAGGTCGTTGTAGGCGGCGTAGCCGGCAACGTAGTCGAAGGCGTCCTCTTCAGCAACGTGGAAGCCTTCCTTGCCGATCACCAGGGCCACTTCGCCTTCGTAGTCGAACTTGGTGGTGGTGGCAGGCATCTGGGCCGGCTGCAGGTGGCCCATCTGGGAGTCCGCGAAGCGGGTGAAGACCGTGGGCGCCTTTTGCTCCGTCTTGCCGGATTCCTCCTGGTGGCTGCGGTAATTCACTCCGATGCAGATGACCTTGCCCGGATCCGTGACCGCGGGGAGGAACTCGATGTCCGCTTCCGCGCGGGATGGGGCGCTACGGAATTCTTCGCCCACGGTGCCAAAGATCCCCTGCTCGACGGCGGCGCGGAGCGTGGAGGCGAGGTTGGTGCCGGTGGGGCCAAGGTCGTAGGCACGTTCGTCGGCAATAATGCCCCAGGTCGGGGAGCCGTCTGCGGATACAAAGCTTGCGTAGTTCATGATGGTGGTTCCTTTCGCGGCGGCAGCGCGCCGAGGAGGTGACGCAGTCCGTTCCTTGACGGCGGCGTTGCCGGACAGGAGGAATGTGCATCTTTTGACAAAGAATACATTATCCTGCCTTTGCGCATTATGGCTAGAGCCTTGCGGGTGGCGGCGATCGGTGGCTAAGTCTGTCGAAACCGTGCACGTCCCGGCGCTAGTCCGTGGTCGTCTTCCCGCGGCGGACGTGTCGGTGGTGCAGCTCGTAGCTGTCGAACACATCGGCGGATGTGGTTCCGGAATGGCCGAATTTGCCGCGCAGGACTTCCGCGAGACCGTCAAGGGCCGCGTGGAGCATCCGTCCGGCGAACTGCAGTTCAGGGCTCTCGCTGCGCTGGGCGTCGAATGCCAGCTCCTGGGCGTAGGCAACTGTGGCCGGAAGGGAACCGCGCAGCTCCACTTCGCGGAAGTAATAGGTTTCGTGGAACGCCAGCAGGTCTATGCTCACCGAAGCCACATTTCCGGCCATCGACTCCAGCAGCCCGGCGGCATGCTTGGGATCCAGTGACGATACGCCCGCCGGGCCTGCAGCTTCCCTGAACAGGTTCAGTTCGTGGGCGAGGGCACGACGGCGGTTCAGGGCCGGGTACGTCTGCAGGATCCAGGTGACCGTTGCTGTCAGCAAGCCGAAACCGGTGACGGCCTGGAGGGCCACAACCAGCCTGAGCAACGGATGCACTGCCACAATGTCGCCGAACCCCACGGTGGAGAGGGTGACCAGGGAGATGTAGAGGGCTTCGGCGAAGTCGGCCCGCAGGGGAACGCCGGCGCCGTAGACAAAACCCTCCGTCAGGTGGGGCAGGTAGAGCAGGGCCCAGCCGATGGCGGCCAGGCTTGCCCAGGCGCCGATGACAGCGGCCATCGCCAAGGGGGCTGCGATGAAGGAGCCCCTGCCGCGCAGTTTTCTCGAGACCAGCCAGAATCCGCGGATGATCGTCCGGCCCAGAGGGCCGGAACCGTGCGGATAAAGCAGCGTGCGGAAGACGTCGACGATCATCAGTAGAACCAGGCCGGCCCCCGAAACCGTCCAGAGCGTGTCCTCGAAGTCCATGGCCTCATCTTAGGGGCGCATGCTTCCTGAGGGGCAGCAAGCGTGCGACCATCAAAAGTGCCGGCAGCCCGTGGGCGCGTCGGCGGCCAAGGTTCCCTCGAGGAGGGGCCGGAACGACGTCAAGGGGGAGCGTTGTGGGTGGAGTAGCTCGTTCGAAGGATAGGGCCCTGCCGCGCTGGGCCAGCACCGCCGTCGTCGTCTATTTGTCGGTGACGTTTGCCGTAGTGGCAGCGGTGCTGGTTGGCAGCGGCTTGTTGCTGGACCTGGACGCCGGGTTCAAGGAGGGCCTGCTGCTCGCCCTGGTGGTGCTGACGCTGCCCGTGTCGTTCGCATATTTCGTCATCGGCACCTTTGACGCCAGCGCCGTATTGGGCCTGACCACGGTTCTCTACTATTTCGGATACTTCGTCCTTGCGCTGGTCAACGCGGGCCTCTTCCGATGGATTGTCCTGAGCGCCCGGAAGCGCAAACTGGTTCCGGCCGCCGGCGCGGCCCACACCACGCCCGACGCCATGCCCCAGTATCCGAGTGAGAAATTGCGCGGGATAACCCCGGACGTCGGGAAGCTCTGGTGGGCCGTGCCGGTGGCGGTCCTGCTAAGTCTTCCGCAGTGGATGGTGGCGGGTATTGCCTGGTGCGGGATCAGCGGTTGCAGCGGCGGAGGCTTCGGGGTGGCCACCGGGTCCGAGTGGATCGCGGTGATCCTGAGCGCAGCCAACGGCGTCATCATGGCAGTAGCCGTGTTCGCGGTGCGCTGGCTGTATCCCACCGGCAAACGTGCCCTTGTTGCCCTGGCGGCAGGGACGCTGTTTGGCCTGCTGGGCGCTGCAGTCACCCACGGGTAGCGCCTCAGCAGCTAGATGGGGTTGCCGAACTCGCGGATCGTAATTCCGGTGAAGTTGGCCGGGCCGCCGTCGGCGTAGAACGAGATGCCGGTGTCGCCGTCGGCGAAGTGCACTTGCTGCGAAATCACCGTGTGCCCGGCGTTCACGAACACTTCGACGCTCTGCGTGTCAACGAAGATGCGCAGGTGCACCGACCGTGCGTTGGCGTCGATCGGCGCGGCAGCACGCGAGTAGGGCGCGAGCGCGAAGCCGCTCTGGTCCGAGGGCGCGCGGTCCACGTACAGCTCGCCGCCATACTTGCCAACGTTCGTGTGGCGCAGGCCGTCCGGGGAGCGGCCCACCGAGACTCCGACGTTAGCAGCCGCGTCCCAGGAGATGTCGAGCTCCAGCTCGTAGGCGCGCCCGCTCCACGGCAGCACGGAGCTGCCGTTGACCGTGCGGTCGGGCAGTGTGGTGGTGGCGGTGACGTAGCCCGACAACGCTTCGACGGGCGTACTGAGCAAGCTGTACCAGCCGCCGGATTGATGCTCCAGCCGCAGTTCCCGCACGATCGAGTTCTGCCCGTTGTACCCGTCGGACGCATCGGTGGGCACATCGCGGGCCGCGTACTTCCAGTTGTTCATCCAGGCGACGGCGAGGCGCTTTGTCTCCGGCGCCTCGACCGACGGCCACGTCACGGCGGCGTACCAGTCCCAGCCCCAGTCGAGCCACTGCGGTGTGAGGTTGCCGGTGATGAACGCCGTGCCGTTCCAGGTGCCCGTCCAATACGCGAAGGTCATCGGCAGGCCCGCGCTGTAGGCATCCATGCTCGCGCCGAGCACCCAATGCCGTGTGCCGTCGCCGGCGGTCATCTCGAACAGGTCCGGGCACTCGATCCCGCCGAGGGCGTGGTTCGGGTAGTCGAAGTTGGATTTCCACTGCCAGTCCCGCAGGTTCGGCGAGGTGTAAAAGGCCGCGTAGCGCGCCCGCCCGATCACGCACACCCATTCGCTGCGTACCGCGTCCCAGTGGATCTTGGGGTCGCGGAACCACTCTGCGTTGTCGATCTCTGCGGGTGTGGTGGCTGTGCGGCCGTCCGTGTTGACGATCACCGGGTCGGGGAGCGCCGTGAAGGTGTAGCCGCCGTCGGTGGACCAGTAGAGGTACTGCTCCTGGTACTTGCGGATCCCGCCGGTGGGCTGTGTTGCGAGCGCGATCACCGCCCCCGCGCCGAAGCCGGCGGTGTTGGCGGTGTCGACGACGGCGGATCCGGACCACACCGGGAAATCGGGTTGCAGGGGCATCACCGTGCCGTGGTGGGTGAACGACACGCCATCGCTGGTGGTCGCGTGGTCCCAGCCGCCTTGGCCGTTGTTCTGCCCGGAGTGCAGGTAGTAGAGCTGGTGGGCGCCGTTGGTATAGACGGGGCGCTGCGGGTCGCACAGCCAGCCCGACGGGGGAGTCATATGAAAGACGGCCCGCAGGGATGACCGGGCGTGCGCTGCAGCGGGGACGGCGCTGCTGGCGAAAAGCGTAAGGGCTCCGATGCCTGCGCCTTGCAGGGCAGTGCGTCGTGAGATGTCGTGCGTCATCAGGTGGTTCCTCTCATCGTTGAGGGGCGCGGACTCTTGCCGGCTACGCAGACGATAGTGCGAATCGCCGATGGTGGTCAAGCGTTTAATCAAGATGGATCCGCCGCTGTCCCGGCGCGGCACGGCTTGGCGGCTACACAAAAAAGAAAGTTTGCTAAAACGCTTGATCATCAAGCACGGTTGGCGCTAGGTTCATGGTGATCAAACGCTTTAGCAGAATGGACATCAGCGCAGATGAAACGCTCAGTCTTCTTCCAGCCCACCGATGGATGGGTTGGTGACCTCATCCCCTTCGAGAAGGACGGGGAGTTCTGGCTCTTCTACCTCCACGAAGTACGCTCGGACCCGAAACCCGGCACGTCATGGAACCTCGTCACCACCAAGGACCTCACGCAGTTCGAGGACCACGGCGTCGCCCTGCCGCACGGCACCGAGGACGACCTCGACTTCAACGCCTACACGGGCAGCATCGTGGTTGATGAAACCGGCATCCACCACCTGTTCTACACCGGGCAGAACCCGCGCAACCTGGGAGCGGACGGGGCGCCCCTCCAGCTGGTCATGCACGCCACAAGCACCGACGGAATGCAGACCTGGACCAAGCATCCCGAACTCACTTTCGGCGCCCCCGACGGCTTCGAGTCCGGGGACTGGCGGGATCCCTTCGTGTTCCGGGATGAGAGCACAGGCCGGTGGCGGATGCTGCTGGCGGCCCGGCACTCCGCCGGACCGGAACGGCGCCGCGGCGTCATCGCCCAGTGCGTCTCCACCGACCTGATGACCTGGGAGTACGCCGAACCGTTCTGGGATCCGCGCCGCTACATCACGCATGAATGCCCGGACGTCTTCTCATGGGACGGCTGGTGGTACATGGTCTACTCCGAGTTTTCCGAATCGTTTACCACCCGGTACCGCATGGCCAAAAGCCCCGACGGGCCGTGGACCGTCCCGGACCTGGACAGCATCGACGGCCGGGCGTTCTACGCCTCAAAGACGGCCGAACGCGACGGCCGCCGCTTCTTCTTCGGCTGGATCGCCAGCAAGGAAGGAAATTCCGACGACGGCGCCTGGCAGTGGGCGGGCACCATGTCCGTGCTGGAAGCCCGCCAGAACCCGGACGGGACGCTCGCGTTCGGCTTCGCCGACGAACTCGTGGAGAGCTTCTGGGACGACGTCCCCGTGTCACTGACGAGCGGGCTGCCCGCGCGACTGGACGCGCCGGACGGGTACACCGCCGTCGTATCCGACGAGGAACTGCCCGGCCAGTTCTATGCCAAGGCTGTGCTGGACATCGCCCCCGGCACCACCGAATGCGGGCTGCTGCTGCGCTCCAGCCAGGACGGGGACCACTCCTACATCCTGCGCCTGGAACCGAAACGCGGCCGGCTCGTCTTCGACCGCTGGCCGCGGGCCATCACCGGAGACGCCCAATGGCACGTGTCCGGGGACGTCCCGTTCGACGTCGAACTGGAGCGCCCCTGCAAGCTCGCCCCCGGCCCCCACACCCTGGAGGTGATCGTCGACGGCGACCTGTGCGTCGCCGTCGTCGACCGGCAGGTGGCGCTCAGCACCCGGATCTACGACCTGCCCGCGGGACGGATCGGCCTTTTCGCCGGCGAAGGATCCGTCACCGTCACGGACCTTGAGATACGTAAACGCACCGACAACTGAACATCCCCACCCCAATTACTGACCCAATCAAGGGAGATTGCCGCAATGAAGAAACTAATCCGTGCTGCCGCCGTCGCAGCCGCCGCAGCCCTGGCGTTGTCAGCCTGCGGCGGCGTAGGAGCCTCCAGCGACCCGGCCAACGTCAGCCCCACCGGGGAGATCAAACCCCGCGAAATTTCGTGGCTGCTGTCACGTCCGGCCGACGGGGCAGTCATCAACATCATGAAGAAGCTCGCTGACGACTATGCCAAGGACCACCCGGGCTTCGCACTGAACCTCATCACCACCCCGGACCGGCCCTCCTACATCCAGAAGCTGGAGACCCTGGCAGCAGCCAACAAGCTGCCGGAGCTCTTCGATACGGACGCCACGCCCTTCGCCCAGCAGCTGGCAAAGCAGGGCAAAATGGTCGACGCCGAGAAACTCCTGAAATCGCTGGACATCTACGATGACTACCGCCCCGGGGCACTGGACTACCAGCGCTTTGACGACGGCTCCCTGTACATGATCCCGTTCCAGTTCGAGCTGGAGTACTTCTGGTACAACAAGGCGCTGCTGCAAAAGGCCGGCGTCACGGTACCGAAGTCCCTCGACGACATCCCGGCAATGTGCACGGCGCTGCGCAATGCGGGGATCACGCCGATCGCCATTGACGGCCAGGACCAGTGGCCGCTGGAACGCTACGTGGCCTATCAGCCGTTCCGGGCAGCCGGCCCGGAGTTCGTCCAGAAACTGAAGAAGGGCGAGGCGACATTCACCGATCCTGCCGGGCAGAAGACCGTGGAATGGATGGCCGCACTCGGCAAGGCCAAGTGCTTCCAGGACGGCTTCTCCGCCCAGGGCTACTCGGACGCGCAGAACCAGTTCACGTCCGGCCAGGCGGCCATGTACAACATCGGCACGTGGGAACTGCCAAGCCTGGCCACCGACAAACTGAACTCCGCAGTCCGGGACGACGTCGACTTCTTCACCCTGCCCACCACAGCCGGTTCGGCGACGGCGGCCAACGAATTCGTCTCCCCGTCCGGCATCGGCATGGCGGTCAACGCCAAGACCTACGATCCGCTGGTGAGCGACTTCCTGAAGTTTGCCCTGGCGAAGTACCCCGCCGAGTACGCGGCCACGGGTGCCCTCTCGCCCACCACCAATGTGCAGACCACCGTCCCTGCCAACGCCACCCCGCTGTACAAGAAGGCGCTGGAAACGGCGGACACCCTCGGGGCAAAGCAGGCCATGCCGTGGGACACCCAGCTGGACCCCACCACCAACGGCAGGCTCCAGCAGGAACTCGTGCTCCTGGTGCAGGGCAACATCACGCCGGAGCAGTTCACCAGCACCATGGACAGCACCATCAAGCAGAACGCCCCCAAGTTCTTCAAGTAAACCGCAGCGGCGGGGGACCGGAAGGTCCCCCGCCCGAAAGGCCCAGCCATGCTTCCCAACCGGTCAAGGACCTCAGTCCTGGTTTTCCTGCTTCCACCCTTGCTGCTCTACTGCGCAGCCGTGCTCTTCCCAATTCTCCAATCGTTGTTCCTCAGCTTCTTCTCCTGGAACGGCATCAGCGACATGGAGTTCATCGGGCTGGACAACTACGTCCGGATGCTCACCGCCGATGACATCTTCTGGCGCTCGTTCTTCAACGCGCTCCTCTACCTGGCCATCTGCCTGGTCCTGCAGCTCGGCGGCGCCCTGGTTGTAGCCAGCCTGCTCACGTCCCTGCGCAGGGGACGGGAGCTCATCAAGACCCTCTACCTGCTGCCCGCCGTGATCTCCACGGTGGCCATCGCGTTCCTCTTCGTGCGCATCTACTCCATCGACCCGGTGGGGCTGCTCAACCAGCTGCTGCACTGGATCGGGCTCGGCACCTTCGAACGCGCCTGGCTGTCCGACGTCAACACGGTGCTTGCCGCGGTCTCCGCTCCCGAGGGCTGGCGGTTCACCGGGCTGTACATGCTCATCATCTACGCCGCGCTGATCGCCGTGCCCAAGGAGCTGGAAGAAGCTGCCGTTCTGGACGGTGCCTCAAAGTGGACGCTTTTCACGAAGATCCGCTTCCCGTACATCAGGCCGGTGTGGATCACCACCACCATCATGGCCACCACCTACGGCCTGCGCGGCTTCGACATCCCCTACCTCATGACCAACGGCGGCCCCGGCCAGTCCTCGGAACTGCTCACCACGTACATGTACAAAACAGCGTTCACCAGCACCGACTTCGGGTACGCCAGCACCATCTCCGTGTTCATCGTGATCGAGTGCCTGGTCGCCGTCGGCCTCATCCTGTTCATGCTCAAGCGGAAGGCAGACTCTTGATCACCCAAACAGCCCCGGCTACTCCACCCACCGCCGTCGTGCCCCCCGCACCCGCCATCCCAAGGCGACGCCGGAAGCCCAGCCTGTACCGGACCCTGTCGCGGGTGCTGATCATGCTGATCGTGATCGTCCAGGTCTACCCGCTCGCCTGGCTGTTCCTGACCAGCCTGCGCACCGAGCACGACTTCGCCACCGGTGACCCGTTCGCCCTGCCCAGCTCGCTGACATGGGAGAACTACGCGCGGGCATTCGAAACCGGCGATCTCGGCAGGAACATCCTGAACAGCTTCATCGTCACCATGGGCGCCAACGTCCTGATCGTCCTGTTCGGCATGATGGCCGCCTACGCCATCCAGGTCCTTGGCTTCCGGCTGAGCAAGTTTGTCCGCGGGCTGTTCCTGATCGGAATCATCGTTCCCGTCCAGATTGCCCTGGTACCGCTGTTCATCGACTACTCAACAGTGAACCTGCTGGACACCTACCAGTCGATGATCATCCCGCTGGCCGGCTTCGCGCTGCCCATGTCCATCTACCTGTTCTCATCGTTCTTCGAATACATTCCCCGGGAAACCTACGAAGCCGCCTCCCTCGACGGCGCCGGCCCGTACCGGATCTTCGGACTGATAACGCTGCCGCTGTCGCTGAACACGGTGGTCACCGTGGTGCTGGTCAACAGCATCTTCATCTGGAACGACTTCATCTTCGCCAACACGTTCGTCCTCTCCGAGGACCTGAAAACAATCCCCCTGGGCCTGCAGAACTACATCGGCGCCATGGGCAAGGTGGACTGGACTGCCACCTTCGCTGCCGTGTGCGTCACCATCACGCCCCTGCTCCTGGTCTTCCTCGTCCTGAACAAAGCCATGATCCAGGGCCTGGAAAGCGGGGCGACGAAGGGATGACCGCCATGGCAGATGGATATACTCCTGATGGAGGACAGATGATTTCGCAGGAGAAAGACTCAGGCAACGCGGCCAGTTCCGACGTTCCTGTGAGGAAAAGCCGTGCCCAGCCGGTGACCCTCCGCGAAGTAGCTGAAGCAGCCGGTGTGTCCACTGCCACGGTGTCGCTGGTGATCAACAAAAAGAAGAACGCCCGCATTGCCGAGCAGACCCGTCAGCGCGTCAAGGACGCGATCCGGCAGCTCGGGTACCGCCCCAACGCGATGGCCAAGACGCTGGTCAGCGGCACCTCACGGTTCATCGGCCTCGTCGCAGACGGTGTGGCGACCACCCCGTTCGCGGGTCAGATCATCCACGGGGCGCAGGACGAAGCCTGGAAGCACGGCTACGCGCTGCTGATCGCCAACACCGAGGGGAACCGCGACCTGGAAACGGATGCGATCGCCATGATGCTGGAGTACAAGGTGCGCGGCATCCTGTACTCCACATGGTTCCACCGTCCCACTGTCGTGCCGGAGACGCTTCGCGAGGCGGACTTCGTCCTGGTCAACTGCTTCTCGCCGGAGCCGGGCGCTGCCCGTGCCGTGGTGCCCGACGAAGAGCAAGGCGGGAAGTCCGCGACGGAAATCCTGCTCCGCGGCGGCCACCGGCGCATCGCCTTTATCAACGCCACCACCCCCGCGCCCGCCAGGGACGGACGGCTCCAGGGCTACAAGGATGCGCTTGAGGCTGCCGGAATTCCGTTCGACCCGGAGCTGGTGCTGGAAGCCTATCCGGATCAGGAAGGCGGATACGGTGCCACCGAAGAGTTGCTCAAGCGCAACGTCGCCGCTGTGTACTGCTACAACGACCGGATGGCCATGGGACTATACGACGGCCTGCGGGAAAACGGGCTCTCCATCCCGGACGACATGGCAGTTGTGGGCTTCGACAACCAGGAAGTTATCGCGGCCCACCTTCGGCCTCCGCTGTCCACAGTGTCCCTGCCCCACTACGAACTCGGGGCGGCAGGAGTGCGCATGCTGCTGGGCCTGGACGAGGCCTCCAGCGACGCCGCGGTGAAGATCATGTGCCCCGCCGTTGAACGGGCATCCGTGGCGGTGCACTCGCCGGCTTAGTTTGCTTGGCGCCTGGTACGGCCAGAAGACAAGCACGACGGCGGCACGCGGTTGGGTGCCGCCGTCGCCTCTGGCCGCCCGCCCTAAGCCTGCCGGGCGGCCAGGACTTCCTTGATCCGGGTCAGGTAGGGCCTCATTTGGGTTTCCCACCATTGGTCGGGGTCCTCTGCAAGCACTTCGTTTGCAGGGAGTTCAATGACGGTCCCAAGAGTGAGAGTGCATCCGGTGGAGGTCGGCTCAAGGCGATAGGTCGAGCGGCTGTTCATCTCGCCCGGCGAGATGGGCCTGGTTGTTGCCCACCAAGGGCCCTCTTCACCGATGACCTCGATGACGGAAACTGAACCGTCGCGGCCGATGAAGCACTGCTGTTCCCCGACGCCAGCAGGTGTCCCCGGCACGGTGAAAGCCCGCTGTGCGTTCGAGAGCAACACGGCGCTCTCGGCCGGCCGGATCAGCGACCAAACAGTGAGGGCATCATGTTCGTAGGATTCAGAGACGTTCGCGCTGTAGGTCCTGGTGTGTCCGGCGGCGGCAGAGGCCTCCGCACTCCGGACGGACTGCACCGCCCGCTTGTGTCGGCGATTGACCACGGCGGAATGGATGAGCCGAGTCACCAACATGGCGGTTGCGGTCAGGATGATGCCGAGCCCTAGCTCCGGCCTGCCGTAGTAGCTGATCACTGAGGCAACCACGGCGATGGCCAGGTAGCCGGCAGTGAAGAGGATGGTGTGGAGGACTTTGACAAGCGTGATCACTTGGTCATTATGAACTGCGTCCGCCTTCGGCTGTGCGAGGCCGCTACCGCGCGGCGGAGTCCCGCGCCGGACCCGCCGGAGCCCCCGAACCCGCCGGACCCCAGGAACTGAGGAGGGCGAGCCCCGCGGCCGCCGCGGCGCTGAGTGCCACTGCGCCCAGCCAGAGCGAGACGGGCCAGCGGATCGCGTCCGTCACCGCGAACGCCACGAGCTGTCCCGTCCACAGGAAGGCCGCGATTCCTCCGGTGACCGCCGGCAAGCGGCTGCGCAGCCAGGTTGCCGGAAGCCGGGCCAGCAGCAGGTCAGCCACGACGGCGGCAACGGTGGCGCCCGCTGCTCCAGCAATTGAATACGTGTGGAAGCCCAGCATCGCAACGGGAAGCCACGCCGCAGCGGCCACCAGCAGGGTGACAACCCCGCGGACCGGGCGCCTCGCCGCGGACAGCGTGAACAGGAAGGGGGCAATGATCAGCGCGGTGGTCAGCAGGTAACTGGCCAGGGTGACGACCACCGGCATCTCCGACTGGACCCGCCCGGGGCTGCCGAACGGCGTCGGGACAAAGAGGGCCGTTGGCCCCGGCCGGACGAAGGCGGAGACGTAGATGAGGAAGAACGCCCCCAGCCCGGTCATCAGTACGACGGCGAACAGCGCCGCCGGGGGCAGGGCCGGGTGATCGCCGGGGCTGGCTGAATGTCCGGCCCGGGCGCTCCGGACGGCGGTGCCGAGGATGAGGAAGAGGCTGAAGCCCAGCAGCAGGTGGGTGGGGCTGACCAGGGCATCCAGCGAGACCTCGATGCCCAGGAGCTCGTGCCACAGCAGGTCCAGGCCGCCGGCGGTGGCAAAGAGGATGAGCCCCACCACAGTTCCCCGGTAGCCGGGCGGGATGGCCCGCACCAGCGGCTGCCCCGGTGTCCGGTTCCGGAAGATTACGACGGCGGTCCACGCCGCCGTCGCCAGCATCCCGGAGTAGAGGGCGGCGTGCCACGGGGTGAAGAACGTCTCCAGGCTGGGCAAGTTCAGGTGCGCCCAGCCGTCCAGGAAGACGGCCAGCACCAGCCACAGGCCCAGGAGTTCGGTGACCAGGTCGCGGGGTCCGTCGGTCCTGGTGTTGCGTGCAGTTTCGAGCATCGTCGGCCAGTTCCACGGAGCTGGTCGGTGAGGGGACGGCGCCTAAACCTGGGCTGTTCTGTCGGCCGCAGGCCGCTTCCACAGCGCGACCGCGAGGACCGCTACCCAGAGCAGGAATGCCCCGATGCTGATTCGCTCGCCGATGCCCAGCACGAGGTTAGGTCCCGGGGCCGCCATGTATGCCACCATGCCCATCACCGCGGAACCAACGAGCGACGCGATGGAGTAGGCGCGCATCCGGCCGTGGAACCCCGCAGCCACGAAACACATTGCCGCGACCATGAGGGCGAGCTGGACGTTGGTGGCGAGGATATGCATGGGAATGGAAGTATCGTCCCCCAGCGTCAGCGGGTAGAGGGCACCCATGATGTTCCACAGCCCGTACCCGATGAGCAGGCCGCCGGCGATGCGCAGGGCGCGGTCGCCGCGCACGGAGATCCAGACGCCCACCCCGAACGCGGTGAACAGCACCGTGTAGAGCCAAGTGAAGGGGAGCAGAACGTCCCGGCCGGGGGAGCCGACGGCGAAGAGTTCGCTGACCATCTGCTCGGTGCGCCGGTACCCGTCCCATCTGGACGCCGCCACCACGTCTGTGGCAACCACGTACAGCAGCGATGACAGCGCTCCTGCGGCGAGGAGGGCTTTGCGGGTCACCTCATGGGGCTGGCTTCCGTGCGTCGCGGCCCGCCTGCGCAGCGGGGGCTGGCGCTTGTCGATTGACATGTCCGGATGTCCTCAGAGTCCGCGGTCCGGCAGAGGTGCAGGGGCCCGCGGGCGTTTGCCCCAGCGCCTATCTGTCTTAAGCTTTGGCCCGGCCGCCGCAGGTTGATAGGGCCGAACGGCCTTGCCCCGCGCCCGTACCTACCGCGGCATGTCCGCGGGACTGGGATAGGCTCCCTTGGGACCTGAACAGGCATTGCTTGGGACCGGATCAACCATCAACTGTAAGGGTGGGGAATACGTTGGATCTGTTGGGCGGCCTGAGCCGCGACGAGCTCCGCAACTTTTGTTGGATTGCCGCCGCTGTTTTCGCGCTTGTGGCCGGCCTTTGGCGTTGGCGCAGGCTCCATTGGACTGCGCTTGGAGCCGTACTGCTCTTCGCGGCCCTCAACGCGGGTGCAGGGATCTACGTCCTGAACACTTTCCGTGATTCGCGCTGGTCGGCGGGGGGAGAGCCGCCATTGAGCGCCCCGTCGTTTTCCGAGACGCCCATCGTGGGGCAGTACTTTGGCCCCCTGGACTCAGCCCTGCAGGGAATGGTCGGTGGGGTGAACGACTTCCTGGCGTTCAAGCAGGCACTTCCCGTAGCCCTGGACTTCCTTGCCACGTCCGGCTGGGCCCTGCTGCTCTCGTTCCCGCTCGCCGTTCTCGCCGCGGTCATCAGTTTCGCCATGGCCAGGCGCCGATCGGCGGATTTCGAAAAATACCGTACCAAAGTTGACCTGCTCGAAGATGAGCTTGAGCAGGTCAAGCGGCAGATCTCCGCATCGGCGGTTAGCGGCCACTCGGAACTTCCCGCACAAGACGAAGCCACTTTTGCGCAACCCCGCCTTTCGGGCCGAGGGTGATCACATGTGGAGGCAGCGGCCGCTGTAGGTGGATGGCACGCTGCTACGGGCGCTCGGCACGCAATTATTGATGCCCTTAGGTTCTAACCGTCTGTAAAGGGACGAACATCTACCCTCCAGAACAGCAGAATGGCGGGGTGGTCAGCCATATCAGCTTGGACACCCCGCCATCATTGCTTAGGTTCTTACTTACTCCAGGTACTGCCGGAGCAGCTTGCGTGCGCTCCCGCTCCCGAGCCTGTGTTCTTGCCCGCGCTCTTTCCGTCAATAAGGATGTCGCAACTAACAGATGCGCTCGGGTCGCTGAAATCGCCCGAAACGCTCAAGCTGGCGATATTGAATTCCTTGGATGTTACCGATTTTTTCCAGTCAGCCGTGATTTTTTCGGATGACGAACCACCGGGAGTCCAATAGCTGATACTTGCAGGACCCGAGGTTGTGACGACATATTCAACCGTGTGCTCTGCGTTTAGTTCAGCATCGACCGCTTGTACGCCGGCACCTATTGCTGCTGTCATGACTCCGGCGATGATGAGGCTAATAATGCCAAGGACGGCGCCCGCGATTGCCATTCCTTTCTTCCTGTTCTTCAGAAAGAATGCAATGACGCCCAGCAGGATCGCGACTGGTCCCAGAAAAAAAGCTGCCATGCCGATCAGAGGAATGACGCTCAGGACTGCGGCAACAATGCCGACGACCAAGGCTGCTACACCCAGCCCGTTGCCCTGTTTCGGTTGTGGAATTCGAGCGTAACCCGTTGGTTGATACGCCTGTTGTGTCCCTGACTGACCCGTAAAAGTCGGGTTTTGGTGCTGACCGGACATGGTGTCCCCCTTCTATGCCTCAGTGAATGAACGTGAATCTGCGTAGCCAGAAATTATTCCAATACTCGGATACAGGTGCGACCTCAAGACTTCAGTTTTCTCGGCTGGAAGCTCAACGTTGAGCTTTCTGATAGTAGAATGAAAAACTGAAAGATAACTCTCTTTCTTTCCTGGAATGAAATCCTGGTACAGCCGAAGCATAACCGGATGCGCGGACAATCTGCAGGCCTTGAGTAAAACCAAGGGAATTCTTGAGCTAAAAATGCCGACGTGGGTTATATGCTCCTACTCAAAAGGCTCGTCCGCGACGGAGCGGTGGCCGGCATTGGTTGATAGGGGACAAACATGCAGCGCTATAACCCTCCGAGTAACTGGCCCTCTCCGCCGAGCGGATGGCAGCCACCTCCCGACTGGCAGCCCGATCCTAGCTGGGGCCCGGCGCCGCCGAATCATCAATTTTGGGTCGATCAGCCACTGGAGGACCCGCACCCACAGCAACGGGGAAAGGCCGTCACTATTACAGCCCTCGTCCTCGCTGGAGTTGCTCTGCTTCTCTGCTGGGTCCCTATCGTGAATAACGCAGTATTCTTCCTAGGCTTCATCGCCGTCGTTCTGGCCATCATCGCTCTGGTAATCACAGTTCGTGGGCGCTCGACGATGCGGGGAATGGCTATAGCATCGCTGGTCGTCGGCGTTTTTTCGCTTGTCGGAGTGCTTTCCACCCAAGCGCTCTATTCCTCGATGCTGGATAGTGTTTCGGATGCTGTCACCGGATCCGACGAGAACGTCTCTAAGGCTGTGGAAACGTCAGCGGCGAAGTCATCCTCCGGCTCAGACCCTGCAACGGCACCGACTGCCAGCACAGTCGCAGGCTCGGTCAGCCAACCGCTCGCTGTCGGCACGGTTGCGACTGTTGGAAAGGAATACCAGGTCGCAGTTACTTCGGTGAAATTGGACGCCAATGCGGATGTTCTGGCTGCTAATCGGTTCAATGATGCGCCAAAGGGACAATACATTCTTGTCGGCTTGACTGTTACTTACGTCGGATCCCCAGAAGGCACTCCCTGGATCGATTTGTCCGAAACCTTCGTCGGCACTGACGCCAGACAATACGACGCATCAGATTGCGATGCTGTCGTTGACCAGGGGGTTATGGATGTCCCTACGTTGGAGAACGGTGGCAGCGCCTCCTACCAGCTCTGCATGGACGTGCCGGCTGCCGCCATTGAAGGCGGCAAAATCTTCGTTGAGCAGTCCATATCATTCAACGATAAGACCCGTGTTTACTGGGCGATTCGGTAGGTCCCTGACGCGATCGGTTTGCAGCGCCAGTCGAACTTCGACAACATCGCACAGATGGCCAAAGATCCGCCAGTGACCGGATGATTGCCGACTCGGCACCGAGCGCACGGGCGCTGCAGCTGAAGTACACCTCGGGGGATCAGCATAGGTTCTGGGTGCCGTACTGGTTTGGTTGGGCGTCGGTTAGCGACCACAGCACACCTGTATCCTGACAATGCAGGTTGAATGGCTACAGTGGCCATCAACCGAGCTCGGTTCGCGGCCGGATGACGGTCCGGAATCCTGGGCCGTAGCCATCCACGTCGTGGAATCACCGCCGCAATCGTCAGTCGCCGATCGGCTCCTCTGACGCTTGGAATGGATCCTTATCACTACCGAGACGCCAGCTCCCGCAGGAATCCCGACGCCGGCCCTCAAGCCCTCAAGCAACGCTGCGGTGGTTGATCCCGCCGTCGTGACCTGGGTTGAGGCCGGTGAGAGCATGACCGCGCAGTGGCGTTCGGCGAACGGCAGGCCGGCGCCGACGCGCGTCGAAGTGGTCTCCGACTCCCTGACGGCCGATGAGGCGAACCGGATGGCATCGCAGGGGATCGCGATGCTCTGGCATGGTGACTTCCACAACGCACGGCAGATCCTCAACGCCCTGGACCGCCGGATCGGCGCCGGAAAGAGGATCGAAGCAACTCCGGCCGAGAAGTTCTACCGGCACCGCCAGTCACGCTCGCACCGTGCACGTGTTCTCGGCCTGCTGCTGATTCCGATTGATCCGGGCCCGGTGGTGCCGCTGCGCCGCGCACCGGACATCCGGCAGGCCGCCGCTGAAGCGTACGGCGATATCGGCGAACCTTCCGTAGTGTCCCTGCATGAGCTTGTCGGGGCCATTGGCGCCCACGAGTGGCGGCGGAACGGCGTCCACGTCGATGCCCTGCAGGGCCGCATCCACCCGCACTACGGCACGTTCTTCCCCACCCGGAGCGAGTATGTGGATCTTGTCGCCGCCGCAGCGCTGCCCTCTGACACGCTGGCGTTCGACGTCGGAACCGGCACCGGGGTGCTCGCTGCCGTCCTCGCGCGCCGGGGCGTCCGCCGCGTGGTGGCGACCGACAATGAACCGCGTGCAATCGCCTGTGCCGCTGCGAATTTCCGAAACCTCGGTGTCCAGGACCGTGCCGAGGCCGTCCTGACGGACATGTTCCCGCCCGGACGGGCGCCGCTGATCGTGTGCAACCCGCCCTGGATTCCGGCCACGCCACATTCCAGCCTGGACAGCGCAGTCTACGACCCCGGAAGCAGAATGCTGTTCCGCTTCCTGAACGAAGTCTCCGACCATCTTGAGCCGGGCGGGGAGGGCTGGCTGGTCCTCTCCGACCTGGCCGAGCACCTTGGCCTGCGGTCGCGTGAGGATCTGCTGGCCGCCATCGAGGCGGCCGGCCTGAAGGTGATGGAACGGCTCGACACCAAGCCAACGCATCCGAAGGCATCGGACCGGGACGATCCCCTGTTCGAGGCGCGCACGGCCGAGGTCACGTCCCTGTGGCGGCTTGCTCCCCGATAGTCAGAACCTTCCGCCGTCGGGAATCACGACGGCGGCCCGGCCGCGGCGCCCGGTCCGTCGAACAGCGCGCTGGTGCTGCTCGGGGGCACCACCACGTGGACGGCGTTGCGTTGGACGGTGAAGTCGGCGGGCGTGGTGGTGGCGATCTCGCCGTCGAGGTTCACCGGCAGCGGCGGCTCGGTGACCAGCCGAACGTGCCGGCTTGTCAGGTGGTGCACCCGGTCGTGTTCGATGAAGCTGCCGTCCTTGAGAAGCCGTGCGATGCTCACGTGCTCCCGGAGGGGGCCGGCCAGGATGGCGTAGATGTCCAGGAGATGGTCATCGATCCCTGCGGTGGGCGAGACCGTGTTGCCGCCGCCGTAGTGCCGGCCGTTGCCGACCGCCACCTGAAGCAGGTTGTCCAGTTCCATCGGCTCGTGGTCGCCCTCGGGGAATTCGAGGCGGGCCCGGAACGGCTTGTGCCGGGCATAGGCCCGAAGTGTGGCGATGCTGTACGCCAGCGGCCCGATGTACCGCTTCAGGCGGGGGCTCAGAGCCTCCGTCACAGCCACGGACAGGCCCACGGACGCGACGTTGAGGAACGGCTCGCCGTTGGCCCGGCCGAGGTCGATGTCCACCACCTTCCCTTCGGCGACGGTGGCGCATGCCTCGGCAAGGTTGTTCGGTATCTCCAGCGTGCGGGCGAAGTCGTTGGCGGTGCCGAGCGGAAGAACGCCGAGCGCAACGTTGGTACCGGCAACCCGGCCGGCGGCGTAGGACACGGTCCCGTCACCGCCGCCGACAACCACCAGGTCGTGGCCGGCCGCAAGCACCCGGTCAAGCGTCCCGGCCAGCTCGCCGCCGGACAGCACGTGGTGCACGGCGGAGATGGGCACGCCTGCTTTCCGCATCGTGTCCACGGCAAGTTCGTGTGCAGCTCCTCTGCGTGATCCGGCGTTGATGACGACGGCGGCAGAGCGGGCGTCCCGGGCAGCATTCATGAGGGCCATGTTAGGGCGCGGACCTGTGGGTTTCCTAAGGCGCCGGCGGGAGATACATCCGAGGCGCTGAGCCGTGGTCGCTCGGCCCGCGACGCCGGGGACCTTGGACTCTACCCCCGACGCCGGTATGAGCGTCCGATGGAACCACGACAGCTGGAACCGAACCCCGCACGCTCACAGGGTAAGGCGCGGCCCGGTTCGGCGAGGCAGTGAAAGGAAAGGCAGATGACCAGTACCGGTTCGTTCTTGATAGTTGTCGGTGTTGACGGTTCCGAATATTCCCGGGCTGCACTGGACTGGGCCATGGATGAGGCCCGGCAACGCAATGGCCAACTCCGCCTGGTCACAGCCTGGAATAAGCCCCCGATGGCGTGGTATCCCGCTGTCCTGGAAACGGCGGCAGGTGAGATTGCGGCCGAAGAGTCCCCGGAGCAAGTCGCACGGGCACGCCAGGGTGAGGCACTGAAGACCGCCGCAGACGGAGGCGTGGCCGCGGCTGGGGAGCTGGTAGACACTCCTTCACCTGCTTCGGCAATTCTGGACGCTGCCAAGGACGCGGATCTTATTGTCGTCGGATCCCGGGGTCATGGGGGATTTCCGGGTTTGCACCTGGGCTCGGACTCCACCCAGGTTGTCACCCACGCTCAGTGTCCTGTCCTGGTGGTTCACCGCAAGGCGTGATTCTCCTGGAGCTTGCTGCTCCGGGATGGCTGGCGGGCACCGTTAGGAACGCCGGAATCCCCGGGAAGATTGGCTCTTGCGCCTTCGGAAAACTAGGCGTAACACTGTTAATACGTTCTTCGAAAGAAGGACGGGAACGAACAACAGGGAACCTTGGAACACACTGTGGATCTGATCCACGTGGTCTGCCGATGACGAGGCAGGAAGCGCCAGAATTCCCGCAAGTTCGGGAGATGATGTTCGTCATAACGGAATCAAAACAGTCGAAGCCCCTTCAGCATTGCTGGTGGGGCTTCCCCTTTTTGCGTTCGACGGCGGCGAGGTCGAGTCGCTGTGGCGGCTTCTTCCCCGCTAGCCCGCCACCGCCGCCTTCGCCTCCTGCTTGGCCTTCATCCATTCGCTCATCCACGGGGCCCGGACGCTGGCCGTGATGCGGCAGTCGGCCACGAAAGTTCCCTTGGCGCCGGCGTCGATCCAGTCCTGGAGCGCGGACAGGTCCGCCAGTGAGCGGATGATCGCGGACTCGGCGCCGAGAGCGCGGGCGACGCCGCTGAAGTCCACCTCGGGGATCAGCATGGGCTTTTCGGTCAGGCCCTGGGAGCCGTACTGGTGGATTTCGGCTCCGTAGGCGGCATCGTTGTAGATCACGACGACGGCGCTGCTCGCCGCCCCGATCAGCGATTCGAGGTCGGACAGGCCCATCAGGAAACCGCCGTCGCCGGAGGCCAGCACCAGGGTGCGGCCGTCTTCCAGCGCACGGGCTGCCCCGACGGCGCTGGCAAGGCCCAGCCCGATGGCCTGGAAGGCGGTGCCCACCATGACCAGGTCCTGGGGCCGCGGGATGTTCCAGTACATAGGGGCCCAGCCGACGAAGTGCCCTCCGTCCTGGACCACCGTGCGGCGCTTCGGCAGCACGGCATCCAGTGCCGTGGCCAGGGAGCGCGGGTCCAGCCGGCCGTCCGGAGTCTCCGCTGAGCCTGCCTGATGGCCCGGTCCCTCGGCCAGACGCTTGCGGGCTTCCGCCCGCCACGCTTCTGCTGAAGCCTCGCCGTCCAGCATCCCCAGGATGCGCCCGGCAGCAGACTTCACGTCCGCGCTGACGAACGTATCCACCCGGGGGTGCGTCGGCTGCAGGGCGGCGTCGATCTGGATGACGGTGCTGTCCGGGCCGATCAGGTGCCCGAACCTCATGGTGAAGGGGCTCAGGCTTGCCCCGGCCACCAGGACCACATCGGCCTCACCCATGAGCCCGGCAGCGGTGTCGGTGCCGAAACCGCCGGCGACGCCCAAGTACCCCTCGCCTTTGAGGAGGTTGAGCGCCAGGGCGGTTCCGGCGGTCAGTGCGCCGAGGCGGTCGGCGAGTTCCCGGAGCTCCGGGCCGGCTCCGGCGAGGTGCGCGCCGCGGCCGGCGAGGATCAGCGGCCGCTTCGCCCCGGC
This sequence comes from Arthrobacter sp. CC3, assembly GCF_039907775.1. NCBI lineage: Bacteria > Bacillati > Actinomycetota > Actinomycetes > Micrococcales > Micrococcaceae > Arthrobacter > Arthrobacter sp. CC3. The sequence goes on along the minus strand of NZ_JARCCY010000015.1, from coordinate 21,770 downwards.
GAGCAGGCGGGCTACCTGCCCAAGCCCGCTGTCGACGTCGTCAATCACCGCTGCTGCCAGCGGCGCCGGAAGCTCTTCGTCCGCAGCTTCGAGTGCCGCGAGGTCGTAGGGGATGGCAATCACGACGGCGGTGCGTTTGGTGAGTGCGTAGTCCACGGCCTGCTGTGTGATGGAGCCGGCGGCGTCGCGGGTGACGGTGAAGGTTGCCGCGCCGAGTGCTGCGGCGATGGCTGCCTGGTCCACGTCCTGGGGCCGGGCGCCGCTGCTCGGCGCGTCGCCGGTGACCAGCACGACGGGGATCTGCGCCTGGACGGCCTCCGCGAGGGCGGTGAGCGCGTTGGTGTAGCCGGGGCCGTAGGTGGTGGTGCCCGCGGCGAGGCGTCCTGACGTCCGGTAGTAGGCGTCGGCCGCGGCGATGGCTGCGCCTTCATGGCGGACGGCGGAGAAGCGGAGGCCCAGCTTTTCCGCGGCGTCCAGGAAGTAGACGTTTCCGTTGCCCATGACGCCGAAGACGTCGCTGACATAGCTGCTGAGAACCTGTGCCACGCGGCCGGAGACGGTGAGAGTAGTCATGCAGGAATCATGTGGGCTGGTTCACAGATAGGCAAGAGAGTGGAGTCTGATTGGGATATTTGGCAGGCAGATGCAGGTATGAGTGAAAATTTGCCCAGTTGGTGTGCATCACCCGTGTTTAGTGGGAGGGGCGGGTTTCCTGCTCGGAGAGCCGGCTCAGGAGGCCGTCGTAGCGGGGCGGCATGAGTTCCAGGACGGAAATGGCCGTGCTGGTCCGTTGGATTCCCTCGATTTCCAGGATCTCGTTGGTGATGCGGTAGAGGTCGGCGGTACTGCGTGCCACCACCTTGGCCATGAGGTCCGCGTCCCCGGTGGTGGCGTGCACCTCAATGACCTCCGGGATCGCGGCGAGCCCGTCCTCAACCGCACCTGTCCGGGTCTGGCTGATGGACAGCGAGAGGAAGGCCATCAGGTCGTAGCCGAGCGCGGCGGGATCCAGCCTCCGGCTGAAGGAGCGGAGGGCGCCGCTGCGCTCGAGCCGTGCCAGCCGGGCGTGGACCGTGTTCCGTGCGACGCCGAGTGTCCGTGAGAGTGCCAAGGCGCTGGCTTCCGGATCCTTGTCCAGGGCCAGGATGATCCTGCCGTCCAAGGAATCCAGGGTGCGGGGGTTCGGGATGGTCATATTTTCACCACAGTTAATAGAAGTTGAGCAGAAGTCCCAATGGCTTGAGGGTATCTTGCATTGTGGGGCGGGTCACAATCATGATCAGTCCTCATGACCCGTGATCAGATCCTGACCGCACCGGACACCGCGCTTCCCGCCCTTCGCGGCGCGGTGGCCGGACTTCCGCCCTACGTCCCGGGCCGGCGCAGCGCCGGCGTGGACATTGCAGCCCTGGCCAGCAACGAAAGCCACTACGAGCCGCTGCCCGCTGCCGCCGCTGCGGTGGCCGCAGCGGCCGGTACGATGAACCGCTACCCTGACAGTGCCGCCGTCGAGCTCCGTGAACGGCTTGCCCGCCACCTTGGCGTCACGGCCGGAGAGGTTGCCGTGGGACCCGGCAGCGTCGGCGTCCTCCAGCAGATCATCACCGGACTGTGCGACGCCGGGGATGAAGTGATTTTCGCGTGGCGCTCCTTCGAGGCCTACCCCATCCTGGTTGAGCTGGCAGGCGCCCGGCCGGTCCGCATTCCGCTGGACAGCGCTGAGGGCCACGACCTTGATGCCATGGCCGCGGCCGTCACTGACCGTACGAAGGTGATCCTGCTCTGCACCCCCAACAATCCCACCGGCGTGCCGATCAGTCACGAACGCATCGAGGCATTCCTGCAATCCGTCCGCTCCGACATCCTCGTGGTGATCGACGAGGCCTATGTGGAGTACGCCGAAGCGGGCAGCGGCCCCGATTCCCTGGCGCTCTACCGCCGGTACCCGAACGTCTGCATCCTGCGCACTTTCTCGAAGGCCTACGGGCTCGCCGGACTGCGCGTGGGCTACGCCGTGGCGTCGCCGGACATTGCCGAGGGACTGCGCCGGACCGCCCTTCCCTTCTCGGTGAGCGCGCTGGCCCAGAGGGCGGCCATCGCGTCGCTGGACGCGGGGGAGGAGATGGAAACCCGGGTGGCGGCCGTCAAGAAGGAGCGTGCCCGGATGACCGCACTGCTGGAAGTCCAGGGCTGGAAACTGCAGGCGAGCCAGGGCAACTTCCTGTGGATCCGTGCCGACGAACATCTGCTCGCGAGGCTGGTGACCGCGTTCGACGCCGCCGGCATCATGGTCCGGGCGTACCAGGGCGACGGCGTGCGGATCACCGTTGCCGACGCCGACTCCAACGACCGTGTGCTCCGGCTTTTGGAAGCCCACGCAGCCTGACAACCGACTTTCCTGTTACCCCAATCCGTTCCACCGACAACCAGAGGACTCCCCATGGAACAACAGACAAAGACGTCTGGCCGCGCACTGGGCGCGGCACTCAAACCCCGCCAGCTCACCATGATGGGGCTCGGAAGCGCCATCGGCGCGGGCCTGTTCATCGGCTCCGGCGCGGGCATCCAGGCTGCCGGCCCGGCCGTGCTGATCTCCTACCTCGTGGCCGGCACCCTCATCATCCTGGTGATGTGGGCACTGGGCGAGATGGCCGCCGCCAACCCGGACAGCGGTGCCTTCTCCGTCTACACCGCCAAGGCCTATGGGCCGGTGGCCGGTGCCACGGTGGGCTGGCTCTGGTGGCTGCAGCTCGTGGTGGTCATCGCGGCCGAAGCGCTCGGTGCGGCAGGCCTGCTGGCCACCATCTTCCCGGCCCTGCCGGTGTGGCTGATGGCCTTCGTGTTCATCGTGGTGCTCACCGCCGTGAACCTCACCAGCGTGAAGAACTTCGGCGAGTTCGAGTTCTGGTTTGCGCTCCTGAAGGTGGCGGCAATCGTCGGGTTCCTCCTGGTGGGCGCTGCGCTGCTCTTCGGCTGGCTGCCGGGCGTCCCGTCGCCGGGCCTGTCCAACTTCACCGGAGCCGGCTTCGCGCCCAGCGGCTTCGCCGGGATTGCTACTGCACTCTTCGTGGTGGCCTTCGCGTTCGGCGGCACCGAGATTGTTTCCGTGGCGGCAGCTGAGACCGCCGAGCCTGCCCGCAGCGTGAAGAAGGCGGTCCGCACGGTGCTGTGGCGCATCCTGGTCTTCTACATCGGTGCCATCTTCGTGATCGCAGCGGTGGTTCCGGTCGGTTCGGCGGGGTTGAAGAGCCCGTTCGCCGCGGTGCTGGATGCGGCCGGAATGCCCGGCGCAGCCACCGCCATCACCCTGGTGGCCGTCGCGGCACTGCTCTCGGCCCTCAACGCCAACCTCTATGGTGCGTCACGGATGGCGTACTCCCTCGCGGAGCGGGGCGAAGCACCGCGCATGCTCGCCTCGGTGTCCACTGCCCGTGTCCCGGTGGTGGCAGTCCTGGCCAGCGTCGCCTTTGGCGTTGTCACGGTTGTGCTGGAGCTGGCCTTCCCCGAAATGGTCCTTCCCGTCCTGCTCAACATCGTGGGTTCGACCTGCCTGCTGGTGTGGACGTCCGCGCTCCTCGCCCAGCTCGCGCTGCGCCTCCGCGCCGACCGCGACGGGACGGAGCTTCCCCTGCGGATGCCCGGCTTCCCATGGCTCACGGTGTTTGGTCTGGTCATCCTCGCCGCGATCTTCACGGTGGGCTTCATCGGCGAGGATTCCCGTCCCCAGCTTCTGAGCACGTTCGCGCTCGTGGCGCTTCTGGCGGTGGCGAACTGGATGCACCACCGGAACGGGAAGGTTGCGCCGGTTGTTGAGGCTTCGGATGGTGCCAAGCAGCCAGTGCTTGTCGACTGAACAGATGGGCCACCCGAAGGGCGCGTCCGGCTTTGGCCGGGCGCGCCTCTTTGCAACTAGTGCCTGGTAGCCGGACTGATTGCCACGAATTCCGGCCTGCCGTACTTCGACATACCGCGCGCGCCTGTGTCTCGTTGCGCGAGAAGCGAGGGCCTCGCATGCGTGGCCACGGCTGGCACTGGGCTCGGCGTCATGGAGACGATCAAGCGCCACAAGGTGGACTACGGAAACGCCGCCCACTTCCCGGAATTCAGCACGACACCGCGCCGTTGCCTCGGTCGGGGCTGCTACCTGTGCGACGGACGAGGTGCGCTATACATGCATCTGGCGTTCCTGGCGAGAGATAAGCGCGCTAGCGCCGATCCGAATGCCGTGGCCGTGGTGTGGAACGACTTCCGCAATGTTGGATATCTCTCCGAATGGCAGGCGACAAGCTCACGCATATCTTGAACGAAGTCGAGTCCCTCCAGGTTGCTGGTCGGGTGGACGGTTCGCGACTATGGCGGACTTGCCAGCTCCGACGGTGCTCAGGAAGGCGCTTCACGGCGTGTTTCATTAAGCAATCGAAAATCAGCACTGAGAACCACGTGTTGCGTAACTTGACAGTTGCAAAGCAGGCGTGTCACAGTTACATCTAGATGCACAACCGCATCCTAGGCAACCAGCCCTCGGGGCCAGTTGCGACTAAACGGCCACCGGCCTTTTCTAAGGAACTAAATTGACTACTGCATCAGTAACGCCCGCTGAGGCGTTCAGCACTTTTGGAACTCCGCTTCGGGGGCGTGACATTGCGCTCCTCGGAGTCTTGGACCCCTACAACGAAGCATCAGCGGCCATGACGCCAGCGGCGATGAAGAGGCTGTTTTTCATTAGCAACTTCGAAGACACCGACCCGGAGTCCCCGGCTCTCGACCGCCATGGATACCAGCGCCAACCGATGAGTGAACGGATTCCCAAAATCCGGGACTACTACCTGAAGCGCGAACCCGCCACGCGGACAACCCCCATCATCCTGTCGGTCCGCCTTAAGGGTGAATCGGCAATCGATCGCTTTCTTGAGCTCTTCGCGGCTGGCGACATTGACCGGATTCTGAGTGAGTTTGATGAGCCCGTGCTATCCGTTGTGGACGGGCAGCACCGCTACCTTGGCTTGGTCCAGGCATGGGAAAAGGATTCGTCGTTCTGCCCGTTGGTGCCGGTGAGCCTGTACTTCGGTTTGGACTTCAACCAGGAAGCGACGTTCTTTGACGTCATCAATACAGAGCAGAAAAAGCTTCCGAAAGCGCTGATCGAAATCACCAAAGCGGACGCAGTGGAGTTGGGCTTCACCACCCACGCGCAGCGCATTCGCCTCATTGCCACCATGCTCGCGCGGCATGAAGACTCAGTGTGGCATGGGCAGGTCAATCTGACGGGGGCGCGTGACCCCAACAAGCCCGTGACATTCGAGGGTCTGCGCCGCTCCTCCGCATCGATGTTTCCTAGTGAGCTGCTGGGAAGGCTTGAGGCGGCTGACAGGGATGTTGATGAAGTGGCGCGTACGTACTGGGGCCTGGTAGCCGAGGCCTGCGCTGAGGCTTGGACCGGAGAGACTCGCGTTCGCCTTAACGAAGACGGGGAAGAAATTGAATATGCCCCTAAGTACCGCATCAAAGAGCTTGTCGGTGTTGCATCGCTGGCGAAGCTTGGCAAGGACATCATCAGCAGCGCGCTGGAAGCCCCCAATTTTGAGGAGCGCATGAGGAGTCTCGTTAGCTCTCTCGGGGCAGTGGACTGGGAAAAGGTCAACCTTGAGAACAATGAGCGGAACCCGTGGATGGCGTCACAGGCTGGATTCGCTGGCCAGGCTGATCTGTACAAAACGCTTTACAGCTGGGTGTACTCACACAAGAAGCCGCAAGTCCAATAACCGTAAGTAGATCTTTAAGAGGCCAGGAGCAATGTGCTCCTGGCCTCTTTGCGTGTAGCTGCCATTTTGTCCTGCATTTCAATTTATCTCGGGCTTCCGAGGATGTGCTCTCTCTGGGCGCCCCTATCGAGTCACTACCACACTGCTCCGAACGAAGGTGTTTCCGGTCGCCGTCGTTAATCCGGCCAGCCTGTAAGCGTCATGCGCTTTCTTTGCCCAGGACGGGGAGCGTCGGTGCCTTGGTTACTGGATCACCTGGGACAGCTAGGCGCCATCTGCCGCCGTCGATCTCCGCGCCGGCTCCGAATTCCCCGGCTTCCATGGGGGCTAAACGGTGACTCACGAAGGTCCCCACTCGCGGGGACGGCAGCCCGAGTGCGGCCGCGATCGCAGGCTGAGGATGATAGGGCCCCAGAATGACGATCCCCTCGTTCCTTAGCTGTTCTCGAGCCTCACGGACCCGCTTCGAGGAGTCGATCTGCTGTGCGACCGTTTCCACGGCCGAATGTTGCACAAGCTCACCTTGTAAATGACGGAACAACATGTTGACGGCTTTCTGGCCCGAGGATTGACTTACGGCCGCCATAGCCGTCTTGGGGTGTTTAGCAAGTACGTTGGCCGGTAGGGGACAACCGTTGAATACCCATAAAATCTGGTCAATCCCAACCTGCGACAATCGGGGGCGTCCGCGGTCCATCGATGCCACTCCTCGAGAGTCAGGGCCGGGGCGAAGGATCCCAAGGCTGAACCGTGAGGTTTCCTCGTTGGCCCATATCACTAAGTAGGGCACTTCTCGTTGCTCTGGAACGGGACGGTCCAGTGTCCAGCCGTCGAGCTTCTCACTCCAGGTACAGGCAACATCGGATCCTGCGATCTCGAGCGAGGTAGTGATGCCGTCGTCGAGATTGAGCACCCGTTGAAGCCAGATCTCGATAAGTGGTCCAACGTGGGCTGATTCTGCTTTCGTTAGCTGAGTCAAATCCCAGCGTCCTGTCCGCCGACCGTCATAGGCTTGGTCGAGGGCATTTCGTATGGCACGCCCGCACCGGCCCCCCGCCGGGTCGGCCGTTTGAATTGAGTCCTTTATTTGGTGGATTTCCGGGTCCTGTACTGAACTAGGTGGAACAGCAGCAGTCCGGCGGGGACGCGCCTTCAGCGCCGGTTCCGGACGTTTGCCCGGGTCCGGAGAAGAGGGCCGGGCCCTTTGTGGCCTCCGGGATCCAGCCGCTTCTTTCGTGCTCTCTTGTTCTTCTGTGGCCCATTGCGGGTCGCTGAAAAGAGTGAACGGATCATCAAAGGCGTTAGCAGTCATCGTCCGTTACCTTACATGGATCGGAAATGCTCGGTCTGAATAAGATATATGTCGTTCAGGCGCGTGGTGCCCCGTTGTGGGTGCCCTTTCCGGGCCCCTAATCAGCGTTGTCGGAGACACTAGCGTCCTATATGAGACCCTAAGCAGCTCAACCTCCGATGTTCGCCCGGGCATCCATCAGGACTGTGCGGAAAAAGCCGGGCACGGACTCATCACCCACCAGAAGCTTACGATCCAAATATATGTTGTTGCGCTCGCAGGAGGTTTCGGAGGTAAGGCTGCATGCGTGGCAGGCCGCCAGGTTCAGGCTGTTCATACCTTGTCCTCGGCTCTCGGCGCATACGGGGTTGTTGGAGCACCGGTCTGCGTCCTCTACCGCACCCAGGAGCAGTCGGGAGAAGTACCGGGCCTCGCCCAAACGGACAAGGCCACCGAGGGTGCCCTGGGCGTCCCCACTGCTGGTGTAGATCAACAAACCGCCCTGCGGGTCCGGGCCGTCGTTCGAAGCGTAAATACGTTCGGACAGGGACGACGCGGAGTACCCGCTTTGGAACTCCAATCGGCGCATCAACAGGTGTGCCAGGGTGTGCAAAAGCACGTAGCGTGGGTGGAGATCGGAGATGACAACTCTCCGGTTCGCAAGCTTCGCCCCTCGATCAATCCAATGCCGTGTCCGCCGCTGGACTGAGGGGTCGGCCTCCCAGGTGCGCAGGGCCTCTTCGTTGAAGCGTAGGAAAATTCCTTCGCCGAACTGTTCGATGGCCGGGTACCACTTGAGGCCGTCGATACTTCCGAGATCCACACGGGTGAAGTCCTCCTGCTCGTAGCGGCGGAAACCCCGCAGGGCTCGTACCTCCCGCAGTCGACGGACCAGCCCGACGTCCGAGACCAGCCCGGCCAGGGCCGGCAGTACGCCTGGTTCTCGGGGGTAGTCGGAAGGTTGCACGTCGAAGTCCGGATTCGTCACATCCGCGTCCCCGGCCAGGACCCTGTCGAACGCCGCCCATTCTCCTGAGTGGAGGTTGCTCTGCAGATGTGAGGTGTCTGAGGCGGGGTCGGTCGTCAATAGTCGGCGGACCATGTGCTCTGGGGCTCCCGTCTGGGTTGCTATGAGCGGAATCGCAAGATCGAATAGCGGGCCCTGCTGCTGACCGAAGACGCCCTTGAACATGTCGTTCTGGAGAACGCTGTTACGCAGGGCCTGTGTAGCCGATTCCACTTCCGGGATGTCGATCGCCGAGGCTGTTTCTGCCTGGTAGACGCTGGTGGACCCGCGTTGAACGACCCGCAGTTCACTGGTGCACTCCTTGGTGGTGTCCTGCGGCTCCCACGGCTGCAGGCCCCAGCACTTGTACCCTTCCTCGGCTAAAGACGTCTCCCGACCCAGCGACCCGAGGTTCCTCGACGAGTCACAGGAGCGACATATGACTCGCAGCGAGCGCAGTCCTTCGCCTGCTCCCGGGGTGGTCCGCAGTTCCAGGTGCCCGAAGTCCCTGCACTGGTGTTGTTCGTCGTTTGAGGACTGGAAATGGGACCACCGCCGCCAATCGACGTCCTGAACGTGGCCTCCGGCTTTGCAGACGGCGATGAAGCGCATCGGGACCATCGGTCCTGAGCACCGGGAGCAGTTGTTGGTACTGGCGCCGTTCTTGTGATGGACCCGGTCGGACATCAGGGTACAGTCCTGGCAGAAACGCCATTTCGGGAAGCGTCGGTAGGGCAGGGCGAAGCTCGGGTTGCGGCTAAATTCTCCTGCGGTCGGCGGGCGACGCAGCTGTAGGACCCCCAATGCCCGTTCCAGCGGCGGGCAGGACAAGGGCTCACAAGTCTTCTCGTTCCACGTGGCTGTGTCCATGCCGATGAACGATTCGCTCTTGATGTCGACGATGGCTCCAACCCCAAACGGGTATATGGTCTCCTGCAGTCTGAGCTGACGAATCTGCGGTGTGTGGTTCTGCCCTGTCGTGGCTTTGGGACTCATGCCTTCTCCCCGATGATCTTCATGTTGATGTTCAAATCGACGCTACGCATGGAGTTCATGACCGCCCATCCTTCTCGGTCCTCGTCGAAGGCGCGCATCAGAGCTGGCTCGTCGTGTTGCGCCCGTAGGGGCTGGTACCGCAGCGTCGATACTCCGGTATCGGGGTCCGGTGAGGTGCGAATGCGCCATTGGTCGATTAACCGGTCGAGATGCTCTTCTGTGGCTTGGTACTCGTCGGGGTCCGAACGTTGCACGACCTCCAGAATTGTCTCCCGGACGTTACGCACCACGTTGGAATCGGCTCGGAAGAGTACTGCCTGGGAGTCTTCGCGCCATGAGCTCAGGTGCCTAACCATGGTCACCAAGACCGCTGCCAAGGAGCGGTGCCTAGACGCGGTGGACCATGGGGTCACACTGGTCGGTTCCACACTGCGGTAGAGCGCCTGGTGATAGCCGAGGAACGATTCGTAGTGGGAGCGATCGCGGGGGCGGGTCGCGCGGTACAGCGTTACGATGACACCCGGCACGTCGCCGCGTCCGACGCGACTGGTGGCCTGAATGTACTCCGAGGTGGTCTTGGGTTGACCGTTCATGAGCATAAGGGCCAGCCGTGGGACGTCGATACCGACCGAGAGCATGTTCGTGCAGGCGACAACGTCCACAGCGTCACCTTCGTCGACGCCGCGTCCGAGTCGTTGTAGGGCCTTGGGAAGGTCCTCGGCATCCACACGGCTGGTCAGCTCCACCATCCCGTCACCACGGATCTGACGTGTGCAACCTTCGGGTCCACGCCGGGTGGCGAGCATACTGTTTACGTCGTCGCGGATGAGGGTGACGGTCCGCCCGAGTTCGCGCAGGCTGTTGTGGTAGGCCACGGTCGTCCAGTATGCGTCGGTGCCCCTGACATCTTGGGGTCCTTGTGCGGCTCGGGCGGGTGCTTCGAGCATGGCGACCATCGCACGCACCACGGAGGTGGATTGAGTGAAGGCCTGAGGCATGAGCCCGATGTAAATCCTGCCCGGGGCCTTGGGGTCCTCTGTGGGGCGGGCGAAGTAGCTGTCTTCCTCGTTGAGCCCTGAGGGCGGGAAAAGTTGGACCTCCCGGGCCATGAGGCCCTTGACCTGGTCATCGGCGGAACGGATTGTCGCGGTGGAAGCGACGATTTTCGGGCGCCCGCCGACTTCCCCGATGATGCCCAGGACGGCAGCGTCATAGATCGCGACCGTGGTGCCGAGGGGGCCGGAGAGTAGATGCATCTCGTCCTGGAGGATAAGCGACGGCGGTTCGTTCGCCCCGGCGCCAGCGCCGAGGAGGACCCCCGCCTCCTGCTTGAAGGGGAGTCGCGCGAACTTGTCGACGGTCGCCAACAGGATGGTGGGCGGGTACTTGTAGATCCTCTCGTCGACGACCTCGACGGGAAGCCGGTCGTGGAAGCGGCAGGTTCGGTTCGGGCAGCGGAGCCAGATGTCTCCGGCCGAGTGGGCGGCCCCATAGGCCTCGGCGTTCTCGGATCTGGTCGCAGGCATCATGCGGTGCCCACACCAGGGGCATTCGGTGAGCTGGAACGGGTTGTCGGGGATTTCCTTTCGCCGGGTGGCCTCCAAGCGGTTAATCGCCTCTTTCTGCGTGCCGGGGGTGGTGGTGTTACCGACCCAAAGGCCAATGGTGAACGGCGCCATACCCTGGGCAAGTGGATCGGTCACCCTGAGGCGTTCCATGGCGCACACGAGTGTCGCGGCGCGTTGGAATTGTTGTGTCGTGAGCAGGCGCAAAGAGTAGCGGGTGATGACGGCCGTACCGCCACCCCTGATACCGTGCTCGATACGGCGCCGGAAGATCTCAAAGGCCGCCAACCCGAGGTAGGCCTCGGTCTTGCCTCCACCGGTGGGGAACCAGATCAGGTCCACGATGTCGCGGTCCGGGTGGTCGGCAACCGCGGTGCTGGTGAGGGCGACGAGGATGAACCCCAACTGGAACGGCCGCCACGTCGGTTCGCCCCGCGGTGTGTGCTCCTCAGCCCCGGTGGCTTTAGGGCGATTCGATTGAAGCATCTGCTCGTGCATGGCGGCCATGGCCAGACGGAAGGCATCCCTGGCGCTTGAGGATTCCTCGAGCAGGGTGATGCCTTCGTGCATGCGCTCAACGGCGTCGCTCTGTCGGTCGGTGATCCGACCGGCCGCCGGACGGTGGTGGTCGGGGAGCCCTTGTGCTTGGTCCTGTTGTTCCTGGGTCCAGTGTCGGTAGTCGTCGACGAAGGCCCGAAGTTCGGTTAGGACGTTTGCGGTGTCGTCCTGGATCCAGGTAAGACGGCCCAGGCGTAAGATGTCGGCGGTACTCTTCTTGGCCTCGACGGTCGGGACGGTGTAGCGCGGTAATGGGTCCAGGGACACGGAGGCGCACCCGCCGGTGTCGTCGTGATCCCAGCGCACGGAGCTGCCGTGGCCGACTGCGAAGACCTGGCGGTGTCGGTAACGTACCGCCAGTTCTTCTTGTTCTGAATCCAGTCGGAGGTCTTCGACCGACCGGTAGGGCAGGATCCGGCCCCCGACGGAGCGCACGGTCATACCGACCTGGTATAGGGCGTCCTCGGTGTGGAGTTGTCCTACTCCTTCGTCGTTCTTCGGGGCTTCGCGTGTGTTCCTGATGGCCACAGTGACCAGGGAACTGTTCTGGCCGAAGGGTCGGCATCGTACGTCTAGGGCCACCCGCCCGTCCCCGGGGCCCCCCGAGACGGTTCCTTGCTCCCAGCGGATGCCGGCGAGGTGGTGGCCGTGGCGCCGCCAGGCGGTGTGGGTGTCGGTCCTCTCCTCGGTGTAGGTGGCGTATCCCAGGTCGATGTCCACGGCGTCTCCGTCGTGGATGAACGACAGAGCGCTGGAGGAGGGCTGGTAGGCGTTCGCCATGTCAATGGAGAGTTCCTCGGTGCCGTCGGTGCCGTCCTCGGCAGTGGTTGCCTCCCCAGCGAGTTGTACCTCCTCCTCGTCCTCGGTTCCGGTGCCGATGCCGACGGGATAGAGGACTCCGACGAGGTACGTGGCGTTCGGTTTGTTCCTGAGCAGTTCCTCCGGTCCGTCGATCGGGCCGAGATAGTGCTTTTCGAGGTGCTCGACGACGCGTTGTTGGCGTCCGAGGGTTTCATGCATTGTGGGCACCGGTCTTTCCTACTTGCTGCTGGAGGTACTGGAGCGCGTTCCGTCCCATAATCTGGTAGGCGCCGGGGGAGCTGATGACGTAGAGGGAGTACCTGGGGCGGGTCATCGCGACGTAGGAGCCAGCCCTACCCCTGGTTGTGTCTAGGTCCTCGACGTCCACGACGATGACGTGTTCGCGTTCGAGTCCTTTGATGTCGGCTGCGGTGACTACCTCGTAGGACTGGTTGCCAACGGTGTAGTTGGCTGGCATTCGGCCCTCAACGGTAAGGATCGACGTTGAGGGGTCGGTGGCGGCGCTGATGATGGTGATCTTCCTCCGGGCGACACCTTTGTCCCGGAGGGCGGTCAGGCGCCCGTCCAGGAGACGTTGGGCCTCGTCAGGGGTCCGGGCCTGCACGATCGACGCATCCGGTCCTTCTCCGATGCGTGGGCTTCCGAGGTCCACGCCGAGATGGGACTGTACCGAGGTTACGACGGTGCGGGCGTTCCTGACGTTCCTGGTCAGGTCGACGATGATCGCACCGGCCTGGATCTCCTGGTATACGCCTTCGTCGAACACCCCGCTGAGGTGGGTCTGGTTGTTGGGGTCCAGGAATATCCACCACCTGCCCTCCTGCAACCCGCCGCGCAGTGACTCGGAAAGCCGGCTCATGTCCTCCAGATTCAGTAGGTCCTGGGCTTCGTCGACGACGACGACGTCGAAGACAGGGGTGTCGGGGATTGCATCGAAGGCCACCACCTGGACAGGACTGTCGTCCAGCAGCTTCGAGGCGAACTTGATGATGCCGGGTGAGCCGCAGATGAAGGCCACCGAGCTGCCGCCTGCCACCGCTCGTCGTGCTGCTTCGATCGCGACGACGGTTTTGCCCGTCCCGGCCCCGCCCAGGACCAGGACCCGTCTGTTGCGTTCGAAGGCCCGCATGGCGTCGACTTGTTCGTCCGTCATGGTGACGATGTTCTGGTCGATGAGCATCTCGGTGTCCGGGACGGTGCGCATGGCGTCGACCTCGCGGCGCAGGTGGGTCATGACCCTTGAGAGGTTCCCCATTGGTCGCAGAGCCTGGCGTCTGGGGTGCTCCGGGTCATCCGGTGGTGTGCGGGCCAAGCGGGCCAGCGCGTCTAGGCTGCCTTCCAGACCTGCCGGGGTCATCCTGTCCAATCCGATATGTTGTTGTGGGATCCATTCCGTGTCCGGGGGCAGGTTTTGGTCGGGAGTCACCACGGCGTAGGCGAACGGCCACCCGCCCTCGTCGGTGTGCTTGGTGAGGATGTCCAGGAGGGCGAACGCGGCGTCCTTGGCCTGCACCCAGGGGCTGCGTCGTAGGGGATGGTGGGTGTCTTGGCGGTCTATGGAGTACCAGACGCCGTCCTCGGTCCGTCCAATCCGCCCTCCTTTCACCTCCAGGACGAGGATCGCCCCCTTCCACAGGACCACGAAGTCCGCCTCGCCCATCACCTGTTTGCGGTGCGTTGGGAGGTGGACCGAGTGGTACGCTACGCCGTCATCGGAGCGGATCGCCGTAAGGTGTTCGGCGACCCTGCGTTCGGCAAGGCTTTGGGCGTCGATGTACTCGGTCGGTGGGATCAACCTCATGAGACTTCAACTCCCCAGTACTGAGTGAATCCTCGGTATGCCAAGTCCACGTCGACGTTCTCGATGGTGTCCTCGAGGTTCACCACCAGACACCGTTCGGATCCACGGTTTTTTGGTCCGCGTAGTCCACGACCGACCATCTGCACGTACTGGCTCTCGCTCAACGTAGGTCGGGCGACGTAGAGGGCTCGGATCTGCGGCGCGTCAAAGCCTTGCGTCAACAGGTCACAGTTGACGAGGACCTGGAGGGACCCGCGCTTGAAATCGGAGATTACCTTCGAGCGTTCTCCACGAGAGCTCCGGCCGCTCACCGACGACGCTTGGACGCCCTCGCTCTTCAAGATCGTTGCCAGGACTTGGGCCGAGAGAACCGAGGGCATGAACACCAGGACCTGCCAGTCCTCGGGTAATGCCAGGATGTGCTTGACGATACCCTTGGTCCGCTCCCGGTCCGCACCCACCTTGTCCAACGTGTCCTGGGAAAGGTTATTGCGATTCCTCTCCGAATCATCAAGGGTCAGCCGGGCACCCGGAAGGACCTGATGATCGATTTGTGCTAAAACCTCGCGATCCTGGAGTTCTTTTATCGGATCGGGGCCCAACGTCTGCACGAGGTTGTTACCGAACCGTCTTGCCAGCAAAGCAGTCGCTTCGGCGTTCCTTCCTCGGTAAGGAGTGGCCGACAGGCCGATCAGAGGGCGCTCACGGTTCCCGAGATCCACCCCCAGACGTTGGAAGAGCCTCCTGTACGTCTTGTTGTCCGCCGCCCGATGTGCCTCGTCAACGATCACGGCGACCGGAGCATAGATCCAGTCGTAAGAATCATCGTCGATGTGCTCGTAAAGCATCGCGTCGGTCGCCACGACGACGCTCAACTCCAACTCGGGTGCCTGAGGCCGGTGCGTCCCGAAGAACCGGTTAATGCTCAACGACCTCTCGTCGGAGAGTTCCCGCCACACCTCGCTCCACGTCGTGATCGCCTGCTCACACAGCTCCTCGGACTGAGCGATCCACAACACAGGACCGACAGCCGCGAAATCGTTGTTCAAGAACGCCATGACCAACGACTCCACAGCCACCCGGGTCTTCCCCGCACCTGTCGGCAACTCTAACAAAGCCTTATCGGCGTGGCCGGGATTTGATCGCAGACAGAACCGCAGCTGCTGCAAAGCTTCTTTCTGATAATCGTGCAACGCACCTAGGCCCGGCTTACCCATTACGGTCTCCGTCGCCGGTCGGGATGGTTTGGACCTCCCCGCGAAATCCGGGGTGAACCCCAAGTCCGTGACGAATCGACGCGCTGGCCCCAACCCACCCCACTTCTCAGGAGGCGTCAACCCCAAGGCCCTCAACTCATCCGTGATATAGCTCAAACTGTCGGTACCGTACGAATCGAGGAACAGCCGCGCCATGTCCTGTGCTCGCACGTCGGTCCCCATCGCAACGAGGGTCCCCGTCAGACCATCCGGGAGCTTCGCATCCAGCTGCTGCGGCGACGCCAACACCTTCAACCGGTCCACGTTCGATACCGCGGCACGACACCGTTCTCGCACCTCATTCGCATCAGCAGCAGCGAGCTCTTGCACCACACCGTCGATATCCGAGGCACTGAGCCCCAGACCGACTTCCTGATTGATCCAGGTCAATAGGTCATGTACACCCCTCCGGTCGGAAGGATCGCCGGTCACGTAAATCGTCCCGTCATGAAACACTCGCCCCAGAAGCTGCTCCTGAGCACCGGTCGGCGTCATTTGACGCGCCACGATCCCAGCGCACTCCGTGATCGTGAGCCGTCGATCCTTCCGGTCCAACAAACCCTGCAACGTCGGCACACAGTCCGTGAGCAACACCGCCTCGGCCGGCTGCTGCGCGATTACCTCGAGCCGGATGGCGCTTGCGGCATCCTGAAAGTCCGCATGCTCGAAGAGGACGTCGCGGAGGGTCTCGTCTTCGACGAAGATGTAAGGGTTCTTCGATCGCCGCAGGACGTTGACCTGCTCTTGATCGGATGCAATGAAGATCTGCCGTGCCGGGACCAGATCGATCACTTGGTCCCGTACGGCCGGGACCTCACCTGTCCACTGCTGTTCTCCGCGGATCCTCGGTAGGACCGCGGACAGGAAGGCCAGAAGAGAAGTGGTCAGTGCACCAGTCGCCTGCATGCCCTGGCCTGCTCTCATACCCTCCACGAGGATGTCGATGTCGACGTCCTCAATGGATTCAGGCAACGGGAGGATCCCGAAGTGTGAGTTCTTGGGTAGAGGAACCCAGGGGAACAACGTTTGCAGGACAGGTGACACCACGCGTGCTGCGGGTACGACGGCCCCGAACAAGGTTTCCGCCAGTCCCCACCTTCGCACAGCCCACAGGTGCGGGGCTGTCACTGAGAAGGTCTCTGACCCATCAGGGCTGTGCAGGGTCCACTCTCGGGTCGCATTCACCCTGAGCAGGGCTTCGGTGAGCTTCACGAGGTCATCGGTCAGGCCGGAGCCAGAGTCGGACAGGTTATGAAGCAGACCTATGGGCCCTGCGCCTCGTTCCTCCGCGAAATACCACTCCTGGGGCGCGGAATCCCTGTCCTCGACCTGCGCTTTCCGAACCTCGTCCACCGCCCAGGCACGATACTGCTCGAACTCGGGTTCCTCGATCACCGGGTACCGGGCCGAGAAACCCGTCACAATCCCCAGGACCTTGACGACGTCCTCGGTGGCGAAATTAGTCGCCAGTACACGATCCGGCCAGGGAAGGTTTACGGCAGGGCTTTGAAGCGCGAAGACTTCCTCACTATCACGCCAGGTCGAAGCCTTCGTCCTGACCTTGACGATGTTGCCCTCACGCCGCCACTGCTCCAACTGCAGCACAAACCGGCGCGGCTCCAGATTCAGCGATAGGTCCCACAAGTCCTCCCACTGACCATCCGTCGACTCAAGCCCCATAGTCGAGAGCGTCGACGCGAAAACGAGCTCCGCATCCAACGTCTTGAACCCGAACTGCCCTAGGACCCTGCGGCAGACCGCACTCGCGACGATGTCATCCACCACCAGTTCATACCCTGACACCTCGGCGCCGCCCTCAGGAGGTAGATGAACCTGTCCATGCTCCTTGAGAGCAACCCGCCGACCTCTGTCCGTGGGCACGATTCGAGCGGAGGCCACGATTCCACGAATGGTGTCCGAGCCGATACCCGAAACGATCTCCAAGGCCGTCCGCGAGTATCTCACGTCGTCGACGTCGCCGAGCATGTTCAACCACTTTGACGCGTCGAGCTCATTGCTGGACGCGGGAAGATCTCTTTGCAGAAGGGCCCGGGCATCAGCGAACGCTCTACGATGAATGTCCCGCAGTCGAACACGGATAGCCCCGCTTCTCTCATCCTCATAACACGACACATGCGGCACATTCTCAGGAGTATGAGGAGCAGCAGCCCATTCGGCCATTGCCCTCGCTGGGAGAACGACAGCATAGTCCAAGGCGATGATTTCGGATCCGTGGCGTAGCTGGCCCATGGAGTCGGGGATAAGAGCCGCTCCCGAAGCCTTGCGGTGGATGTGTGAGATCAGGGCTTTATCCGCTGGGGAGTAGGATTCCTGCGGTCGGCTGGGGAGGTAGCGAAGATGCCCCGCGGGTTGTTCCTGTGTCCGGAGGTTCGGCAGGGAATCGACAAACAGTTGAGCCAGCGTTTCGAAAATCTCGGCGTTGTACTTCTTCTCGGTCAGAATGTGACTGCGATCCTCACTGAGCGCCCAAGGGGCGTTGAAGATCCCTACGGCGGAGGTCCGTTCGGAGAGTGGGAAGTTGGCCCAGAACTCGCCTTCTTTACCCTGCGCGTCCAGGGGCATAGCGCAGGTGACGCGGATTGATTTCCGGGCGATTGCATCGTCGACTTCTCGTCGTGCCGCCAATGACGGTTGGTGCTCTCTCTTGAAAATAGCCCATTTCTGGGTACCGAGTCGGGGCCCCGTCAGTTCATAAACTGATTGCCCTGATGATCGGCACAAGTGCTGGACATCCCGCTGGGCACCATCACGTCTTATGCTGATAGACAATTCCTCGACGTGGGGTGTGAAAATCAGAAACTGAGTTTGGAAGCCGAGGAGTTGTTCCTCCAAATCCACGTGCTGCTGTAGCGGAAGACGCACAACCGTGCTTGCCCATTCTGTCAGCTCCCGCAAAATGACGTCGTCGTCGATCGCCTCCACCGCATTCAGGGCCGTGGGCAGGCGGAGTATCGGCAGGTTCTTCTCGGGCGCGCCAACCCCAGCCAGGATCGCAAGAGCTTCCGGTGCCCCGAATTGAAAGCTGACCGAACGACTGAAGACCTGCGGGTTGTCCGTTACGGCGAGGACCGACTTGAAGCCAAGGCCGTAGCGACCGATTTCTTCGCCCCTTTTGTCGCTGAGGTACGCGTGTGTGATCGCATCGATGCCAGCCTGGTGGAACTCCTGACCGTCATTCGCGCAGTAGAGGTAGCGGTCGGTTAGGACGAGCTCGATTTTTCCCGTTCTTCCCGACCTAAGAATCGCATCGGCCGCGTTTTGGACCAGCTCAGTGACTTGGCGACGTGAATAGCCACTTGTGCGGAACGAGTTTTCTTGCCCCACATGCTCCTCGAGCATCTTCGGATCTTCCCTGTAGATCCGCGGTACCACCGAGCGCCACGTCTTCAGGAAATCAAGAAGCACTTGATCTGGTTCGTTCCAAAAAAAATCGTGCGACACTGCTGATTTCCCTCCCCAAATAGACTCCTCGATCCTAACCAGGAAGACAACGCTTCAGGCGCATGATCATCCAAATATGTGCCGTGTGGCGTATTTGTGTACAGCGCTTCGAAGAGCCACCAACGTCGGCCCTTGGTTGGGCTGCGCCGAGTGCGGCAAAACACTAGAAGTCGCCATCAACGAAAGACGCATATTTGCGTGATAACGAGCTCACCACGGCGGGGGCGCTGAACGTTGAGAAGATAGACCGACTAAAGAAGGGGAAACGCCCTCTCGGAATCGGGCAGCCCACTCGACCACACCGATAACCGTCTTGGCTCACACCATCAGTGCGTCGTCGGCATCCGCATTGATATGCGATCCATCTTTGGCTTCATCGTCGATGTCCGTCCATTTTGTTCTAGTCATCAAGTCGAGGAAACCTGCAGGGAGTTCTCGACCTAGCGCTGCCGCTAGAACGTGAGCGGCCAGCCGGGGTGGAATGGCGTTACCAATCTGTTGGGATACGTCTTTACCCGACCACGGGTAGTCGCCTGGAAATGTCTGAAGCCGGCCAGCCTCTGACAATTTAAGGCGATCAAGTTCACCTTCATGTGAAAACAGGCGATTTCGGGAGACTTTTCCAGTAACAGTAAAAGCGGGTTCTTTAGAAGTTCTCCGACCGCGGGCCTTGGGATCGCCGCCAGTCCCATAGTTGGAGACCAACTCGAAAGGCTGCGGTCGGCCCAGCGTTTCGCCCATGCTCCGGTACGGCAGCAACGCCGACTGATCCGTGGATTCCTTCAAAGCTTTCCTTCTGAATTTTTGGTGCGTTGGTGCAGGAAGAAAGGGCATGCCGCACCGGTTCGCGATCAGGATCGCGCGGCGGCGGGTCTGCGGAACCCCGTACTCTTCGGCGTGGAGTATGCCGGTCACCGTTTTATAACCCAGAGGTTCTAGGGCCCTCGCCATGGCCTCCCAGACGGGCAGAACGGCTGGCACCTGCTCCAATACGATCACCTCGTAGGCGTTCCCCGCCTCGTGCGCCTCCAATGCCCATCGCAGTGGCTGCAGCACAAGCCCGGTACGTTCATCATCCAACGTCGCAAGCTCGGTTGTGACGTCCTCCCCATCGGCCATCCGCGCAATGAAAGACAGAACCTGGTCCAGTGCCTTACGACCAGCACCTGCCCCGGCCACGGTGTACGTCTGACACGGAGGCCCCCCGGCGAGGATCGTCGCTTTGGGGAACTCGGCCGGACCGTGTTCCCGTACGTCACCTTGCACGGTTTCCAACCCAGCGGTCCGTCTAGTTGCGCAAGCATTCTCGTCCCACTCGATGCCGGCCACGGACAAACCCAACCAGCGCGCAGCGACGTCTAGGCCACCCGGACCGGCGAAGAGATCCACCATTTGAGCGTCAGAGGGAGTCGGGTGAGCGTCAGAGGGAGTCGGGTCCGATTGCACGAAGGTCATGGGACACGATCTTATCGGTCCGCAGCTCACTAAGAGATTAGTAGCCCCGCTTGCCATTAGATCATCAGCGGAACTTGCCAGGTCCTTGGTCTACTGGCCGCCGCGAGAAAAACAAAGACCGCCCGTTCGGGCGCTCCGCACGTCCTGACCTGACGAGACATGAAGAATCCAAGATTCACTAGCTAGTGAGTGCCGTTGTTTTGTCCAGGACCTCCGGAATCAATGGATGAACCTACGATGCCCTGGCGGACTCATCGGCGCAACTTGGTTCGGTAGTACGCTCAAGCCATGTCAGTGGATCCCGCTCTCTTTGAACTTGCCAAGACTCTTGAATCCGGTCAGCCGTGGCCTCGTCCAGTCTGCCCGAAGTGCCAGACCGGGCATGTCGGGTTTTCGGCGCCCACTGAGCACCCACATTTCATGTCGCCCGAAGAGCAAGAGCATATGGATCCGGAGTGGATTAGTGGCACCTTCACTATTCATGGTCAGTGCGAAAATCCTGAGTGCCAACAAGTAGTCCACGGGACTGGGGACTACTCGGTGGGCGTATCTCAGAAATCTTGGGTCGAAGACGACGAATACTACTCCGTGTACTACACCATCACGCATTTACACCCACCCATACTGATGATGGCGGCACCCAAAGCCGCTACCGATGAGGTCAAACACGCTATAGCGCGTGCATCGCGCGTCCTCTTCGTTGATCCCGGTCTAGCAGCTACTGCTCTGCGAGCTACGGTCGAAGTCTTTCTTACGAGCCAAGATATTGCATCTACTGGAGCGAACGGCGCTTTTAGAAGCGCTCACGACCGAATCAGAGAGTGGGGGGACGCTGATTCAGCCCGCCCTCAGCTTGCTGACCTGTTCTTCGCAGTTAAGTGGTTAGGGAATGCGGGAACGCACGAAGTTTCGGATCTAACCGCGATCCAAGTGTTGGATGGTGCCCGAGTTCTCGATGAAGCATTCCACCGTCTTTTCACGGCTCCCGACATTGATGCCCACGCGAAAGCTCTCAACACAGGTAAAGGGCCTACTGCCAACCCCTGAATCACTGACAAGCGCCCTACCCCACAGGAGACAAGTGGTAGTCCTTTGGTTGCGTATTTATGCGGCATAAGTCTAGGTGTGTCAACGCCTCGGGTGCGAAAACTGGATGGTCGCAGATCTGTGAATATTCCTCGGCAGTTTCCTGGTGGTCCCTCGTCCCGTCATGGTATGACGAACCGGCTCCCCTTCGGTTCGACGTCAGGATGTCGTTGGGCCGTTGTTAGGGTTGTGTCGTAATGTCGGATCGTGAAGACACCTATCCGCCGGCCGTTTGTAAGAGTACGGTCAACAACGATGCCAGAGAATGTAGAACTCCACCCGGAGCTGGTCCCTCACAGGCAAAATTCCCGAGGCTCTTTCCATCACGATCTTCTAGTCGGCCTGTTTTCAGGTTTTACTGTCGCGATCTTGTCTGTGCTCGTTCAGGTGCACTTCGACGACGTGCGGTCCGATAGAGAGGCCCGCCAGGAAAACTTAAGGTATGTGCGGGACCGATCATCAGACCAAATTGTGGATCGGCCATTTCAAGGGATTGATTTGAGGGGAGAGAATCTGAACGGATTGAAGCTCGAAAAGGCTGACCTTGGTGCCGCCGACCTCGCTAAAGTTTCAGCTAACCAAGCCAATTTGAAATCTGCAGGACTGTCGGCGGCAAAACTTCGTAATTCCTTGCTAGCCCCGTGGTTTCATCGGGCGGCCGTTGAAGGGCGTGTTTAAAGGGCGAAAAGGTGCTCTGACAAGGGAAAATA